>SKXG01000361.1 GCA_007128525.1 Pseudomonadales bacterium
GTTTATCGCCACATTACCAACCCGGAATGCCGGCAGTATTTGTTGCGGCAGGCTTTCGAGGAAGCCGTGCACACCCATGCCTACCAGTATGTGATCGAGTCTTTGAGCATGGATGAAGCGGAGATCTTCAACATGTATCGGGAAGTGCCATCGGTCGCGAAGAAAGCCGAGTGGGCGTTGCCCTATACCCAAAGCCTGGGTGATCCGACCTTTGTCACCGGCACGCCGGAAGCCGATCAGCGACTATTGCGCGACCTGATTGCCTTTTATGTGGTGTTTGAGGGCATCTTCTTCTACACCGGCTTTGGGCAGGTGCTGAGCCTTGGACGGCGCAACAAGATGACCGGGACGGCGGAGCAGTTTCAGTACATTCTGCGCGATGAGTCCATGCACCTGAACTTCGGTATAGACCTGATCAATCAGATCCGGATTGAGAATCCAAACCTGTGGACGCCGGCCTTTCAGGAGGAAGCGCGGGCATTGATTCTGACCGGTATGGACCTCGAAGTGGCCTATGCCCAGGACACCATGCCGCGTGGTGTCCTGGGCATGAACGCCGACATGATGACGACCTATCTGCAGTTCATTACCAATCGGCGTCTGCAGCAGATCGGCCTGCCGGAAGCCTTTCGGGGTGCCGAGAATCCGTTGCCCTGGATGAGTGAGATCATCGATCTGAAGAAGGAGAAAAACTTTTTCGAGACGCGCGTAACAGAGTATCGTACCGGGGGTGCTTTGAACTGGGATTGAATGAACGCGTCAGACGCGAGTGTCAATGCAGCTGCGACAGTTGGCCGGCAATCAGGCCTTGAAGTAGACCATCTGATGACTGCTGGCCAACAGCATCCCTGAGTCGCTCCACACCTCGGCGCTCTGATCGAAGAACCCCTGGCCGTAGTTCAAGCCGCGGGCAACCCCCAGCACGGGTTTGGTGCCCACTGCACGCAGACCGTCGGCATCTGCATGGAAATAGCTGGTCAGGGTCACGGTGCCGATCGGCGCACGTTCCTGGCGGCGCAAGAAGATCCGGGGGAAGAAGGCGTCACACAGCGCGCTGAGCGATGTGAAGTCGAGCGGTCGATCCGGCCGGTCCCGCAGCCAGACATGCGACAGAGACGGGTGCTCGGGATGGCTGGGCCCGCCGAAACCGCCGTCGACAAATCGCATCTCATAGTTTGCG
The DNA here is from genome assembly GCA_007128525.1 of Pseudomonadales bacterium. Classification (GTDB taxonomy): domain Bacteria; phylum Pseudomonadota; class Gammaproteobacteria; order Pseudomonadales; family Azotimanducaceae; genus SKXG01. The sequence goes on from SKXG01000361.1 coordinate 1,181, forward strand.
GTCCAGCCCAGCGCCGGTGGTTCGCTGACGGCGACGTCTTCAGCAGCTGGGACTGTTGGGAACTGCGCATCGGTCGCCTGCCAGGTGTCGCGGCGGTGCGCGGTAATCGCTGTGGCGTAGGCGGCCACCTGATCATTCTGGATCAGTTCGACCAGCCAGTGCTGCGTGCTGCGATTGGTGCGCATTGGCCTTGCCGTGAGCAGAAATTCACCATCCGCTATGGGCGCGGTGAAGTGCACGGTCTGCGCCACCGGCTGACCTTGCAGTGCCGGGTGCTGCAAAACTCCATTGAGCAGCGTGGCGGCGATGACGCCGCCGAAGGGACCGACCATATTCTGATAGGCGTCGCTGGTGCTGCCGGTGAACTGATTGTCGGCTCCGGGCCGGAGGGCCACGGCCTGGTCCAGCGGGTGTGTGTTGGTGTTTGGTTGCATGCTGCGCTCTGTCGTGACGATGGTATGGTTTACAGCATGACTTACCGCGCTGACCTGTGCCAATGAGCATTACCCTGAGTCTGATTGCCATCACCAGCCTGATCAGCGTCATTGCCTGGCAGCGACCCGCGTTGTTGCACAGCCTGCTCTACTGGCCACCTGGTGTGCGCCGGGGCCAGTGGTGGCGAATGCTCACTCACGGGCTGGTTCACGCCGATGGGGCACATTTGGCGTTCAATATGATCACGCTGTTTTTCTTCGGCAGCATCATGGAGCGCGTCATGGTGCCGTATATCGGCATCGTCGGATTCGTGCTGTTCTATCTGGCCGGTATCCTGATCGCTATCCTGCCCACGCATGTGCAGCATCGTAACGATCCCAACTACCGCAGTCTGGGGGCATCGGGTGCGGTGTCCGCTGTGCTCTTTGCGTTCATCCTGCTGGATCCCTGGGCCATGTTGTTCGTGTTCTTTGTGCCGGTACCGGCGGTGCTGTTTGCTGTTGTCTATGTGGCCTATTCCATCTGGGCCACCAAGGGGGCGCGAGACAACATCAATCACAGCGCACATCTGTGGGGTGGTGCCTGGGGTGTGGTTTTCATGGCGATACTGGATCCGCAGTCGGTGGGGCGCTTCATGTATGAGTTGTTTGCGCCACTGGGCTTCTGACGAGGTCGGCCCGGAGCCGACGCTCTGCAACCCATCATGATCCCGCCTCATCAATATCTTTAGAAAGATGATTTGAACTAATTATAGATCTGGCTAAGACTGAGCGCTTCTCACCGTAGAGGAGCCCGGTTAGTCATGCGTTGCTCGATCGAGCTGATACCCCGCAGCCGTTCCGGTCTGCTGGCGGAAGCCAGGTTGCTGCGAGCGCAGTTCCCGGCGCTGAACACCATCAACATTCCGGACCTGAAGCGCTTCAGTCTGCGCAGCTGGCAGGCGGCAGCCTTGACGCGTGCGAGTGTCTCGGAGCGCATTCCCCATCTGCGCGCGGCCGACCTCGTTGGGCAGGATCCAGGCTGGTTGTCAGCGGCCCTGGATGCTGCCGGCGTTCAGGAGGTGGTACTGATAGCGGGTGATCCGCCAGCTGGGGCGTCGACGCCGGCCGTAACACCACTGCGCCTGATGGAACAGCTGCGCATGCGCAAACCGTCATTGGGCATTTACGCGGCGCTGGATCCACATGCTTACCGGCAGGACGCGGCCTTGGCGCGCAATCTGCGCGACAAACTGTCAGCCGGTGCCACGGGCTTTTTCTCGCAGCCGTTGTTTGCGCTGCCGGAGTTCGAGCGCTGCATGGCGCTGTTGCCAGCCGCACCAGTGTTCTGGGGCCTGAGTCCTGTGCTGTCCGATCGCAGCCGTGCTTACTGGGCGTCCGTGAATCAGGTGCGGTTCCCTACGCACTTCAGGCCGGATCTCAGCTGGAACCTGAGTTTTGCCCACTGCCTGCTGGATCGTGTTCAGGCCGTGGGACATCACCTGTACTTGATGCCCATTCGGGTAGACCTGGAGACTTATCTGGCGCCTCTGTATGACCGTTTGAGCACTGCAATCCGCGGAGAAGACTGCACGTTGCCGTACGCCGGGCAAGCTTGACCCTGACCGTATCCGCACTGGACCGCAGGCAGGTGGTGAATCTCGCCACCTGTTGGCTGAATTCGTCACGCTCAAGCCCGGTGCGGCTGCCGCGTTTCCGCAACAGACCCGGAAAATAAAACAGAATCAATTGTTTACTGACACGTGCGCAATTGGCATGAGTTGTGTATTAGCCATGGTCATCGCGGCACGCGCGTACCAGTTTGGCTGGGCGCGTGTTGTATCAGCAGCCCGGAGGCAGACATGCGCAGGCACATGGACATTCACGCACTGTTGGAACCTGACCAGGGCTTCAGCCGGTTGAGCCGTCTGCGCCACCCGCGCGCGACCATCCCGGCGCTGCTGATCCAGGCGCTGGGCCTGGCGCTGGTCGCCGGTATGGCTTGGCTGCTGGCCCTTCACGCCTGAATGAAAGTTGCAGTGAACACTTTGCTGAGCTGCACCGTTCTATTGTGGCAACCCGGCGACGTACGGCTGTCGGGATGGTTGATGCGCTGGCCACCTGAGGATGCGCAGTCAGCCCGTGAACAGCGTTGACGGGATTGGTCATGAATCTGGACGCCTTTTATGAACAGCACCATGAAGCAGTTTGGCGTTTCATTCTGGCAATGGTTCGCGATCAGGATCTCGCAGACGACCTGGTGCAGGAGGCTTTTATGAAAGCGATGGCGCACCAGCACTTACTGGAGGAACTTGCGACCGGTCAGCAGCGAGCCTGGCTGATCACAACAGCGCGAAATCTGGCAATGGATCAGTTTCGGTTTCAGCGCCGGCACGTTAGCGACACTGAGATCGGCGGTGATTTTGAAGAGCTGCCTGCTGGCGACTTTGAGCGAATGCTAAAGGGCCTGCCCGAACACTATGTCGGCGTGCTCAGGCTGCGCTATGAGATGGACATGAACAGTCAGGAAATTGCCCGTCATCTGCAAGTGCCCGCGCCAACCGTGCGACGACGTTTACAGGCGGCCCGTGCCCTGGTCCGCCAGAATCTGGAGAGAAACCCGTGAAGCATCGTATTGGAAATATCGGAACACTGGATTTGCGTCATGCCACACAGGCCTCGATCGGCGAAGGTGTAGAGGCACAGAACATCGGTGCACTGATCTTCAGTCGTAAGAGCGCCGACCTCATCGCCAAGGTGCATGCCGCGAACATTGGCGCGACCATTGAGTGCAATGGTGAGTTACAGACCACCTCTGGCCAGACCGAGCTGACGCGTGGCCAGCTGGCGCAGGTGAGCGAGCCGGTGACAATGCTCGTAATGGGTCAGTTGATTGTGCACTCAGACATCGATGCAGAGGTGCTGAAGCGTTCGGTCGAGCGCCTGCATGTGTTCGGCCAGGTCTATTGTCCGTCTGACCTGATGGTCGCAGTGCAATCGCGTGTCGGCGAATTGAATGGTCAGCTGGTGAGCTATCCCGGTGACCATCAGCTCCTGACCCGGAGCCTGATAATGGACAGCGCACGCCTGTCGGCCATGCCGGATAACTCGAAAATTGCCGTATTGGGCAAGCTCAGTATTGCCTCCGACGTTAGCGCTGAGCTGGTTGAGCGCAAGCTGGCTTCACTGTGGGTACAGCGGCACCTGTCACTGTTCGAGCACCATGCTGAAGTTCTGTTGGGTCGCCTGCACGCAGAGTCGCGTGCACAGATTGAAGTCATTCCAAAGGCCTATGAAATCATCGATACGCCGGTGCGATTTGACAATTCAGATGTCCAAGGCTGGCAGGATGAGCACCTTTACTTCCTCAGCCGGGTAGAGTTCGCACCAGATGTGGATCCCGACTTGCTGGCGGAACGGCTGACAGCGTTCCAGGCCAAGAGTCTGGTGCTGTGTCCTGAAGCGCTCAAATCAGTACTGCAAGCGCGATGTTCCAAGCATCAAACCAGGATCATCACCTATAGCGGTACGCTGATCACCAACGAAGGTCAGGCAACCATACGGGCATCGCAGCTTGAACGTGCCGAGGCGGTGACAGTGGTGAACCAGGGGGTGGTGCAATGGGAGGCCATGGA
>SKXG01000036.1 GCA_007128525.1 Pseudomonadales bacterium
AACCCAGGAAGCCAAGCGCTTCATGCTGGAGTTGCCGGCGTAACAGACGGGCGGTCACGAAGCCATAGGCAGGATCGCGCTCAATCAGCGACCGGGTGCACATGACCAGCGCCCGGTCGACTTCTGCCTCGGTCACGCCATCGTACAGGTTGCGCCACAGTTCCTTCAGGATCAGCGCCGGATCCACGCTGTCCAGGCCCGCACAGGCGGCTGTCAGCAAGCCACCGAGCCACTGCGCACTCAGCGGCTGCCGGCTGCCGTCAGCACGTTGCATATGCAATCCGCCCACAACATCGGGCGCAGCACTGACGCTTTGTCGCTCCTGCGCGCGTTGCTCCCGATACAGCACATAAGCGCGGGCAACCTTGTGTTCACCAGCTCGCATCAGTACCAGCTCGACCTGATCCTGAATGTCCTCAATATGCACCCGGGCCGTATCAGGCAACCGGGTCAGCGCCGCGACAACCTGGCGGCTCAGGTCGGCCGTCTGGCGCTGTATGTGGGTCGCGTCGGAGGCGCTGGCACCGGCCACCGCCAGAAAGGCCTTCTTCATGGCCGTGGCAATTTTGTCGACGTTGAAATCGGTCAGGGTGCCGTCACGTTTGATGACCTTCAGTGCGGCTCCGGAGTCGGACGCCAGAGACGGGCGTTCCAGATCTTCAGCTATGGCAGACATTTGTTCCTCCTTGTGTCCATTGGAGGAACCATCGCGGGAATCAGGGCAGGATATGCGTCGGCCAGGGCGGCCGGACAGAGCCTTCCCCAGTCACCTCTTGCGCGAAGGTTCCTGGCATGTTCTCGGAGGTATTCGGGCTCGATGGCGGGCGACGGAGCGCCCTGCCATCACACCGTTGCGCGACAGCCCCGGATTCTCACCGGTGTTCCCCTCACAAGCCCTGCCGCAATATCTGGTGGCAAAGCTGAGAACGGGCACAACATATAGCGGCAAAGGCGGGTGTGCAAGCACTTACCATGCACGCCCGGCGGACGCGCTTCAGGATCAGCTGCTACTATGCGCAGCCATCAGAACTCAACCATCAGGCCGGGCTGATATCCCGCCCGCCTTACCCAACTGCCAAGCCTGGCCGGCACCGGCCAGGCCACAACGCCAAGGACACCCGATGCGCATCCTGACGGCCAACGTCAACGGCATCCGTTCGGCCCAACGCAAGGGCTTCTTCCGCTGGCTGCCGTATCAACGGGCAGACGTGATCTGTCTGCAGGAGATCCGCGCCCATGCGCATCAGATCCCCGGGCGCGACTATGAACTGAACCGCTATCAGCGCTTTCTGCATCCAGCCGAACGCAAAGGCTACAGCGGCGTCGCCATCTACACCCGGCACGAACCCGAGGACGTGGTCGAAGGCCTGGGTTGGAAGCCGTTCGACAGCGAAGGCCGCTACCTGGAAGTGCAGTTCCCCGGGTTGTCGATCGTCTCGCTGTACCTGCCCTCAGGCAGCTCGGGCGACGTTCGGCAGCAGGTGAAATATGAGTTCATGGACCACCTGCTCGAACACCTGCGCGCCTGCCGCAACTCGGATCGCGAATACATCATCTGCGGGGACTGGAACATCGCCCACAAGGCCATAGACCTGAAGAACTGGCGCAGCAATCAGAAGAACTCCGGCTTTCTACCGGAAGAACGGGCCTGGATGGATCAGCTGTTTGGCCCGGAGGGCTTTGTCGATGCATTTCGCGAGGTCGACCAGCGACCCGACCAATACACCTGGTGGTCCAACCGCGGGCAGGCCCGAGCCAAGAATGTCGGCTGGCGGATCGATTACCAAGTGCTGACGCCCGGACTAAAAAACAAAAGCAGGCGTGCCAGGATTCACACGCGTGATCATTTCTCGGATCATGCGCCCTTGATCATGGACTATGAGCTGGAGCTGCCCCGGTGACAGAAGCGCCCTTGCGGAGCTGGTCGGATTCGATACAGGTGTACCGGCATCCACGGGTGCTTGGTATGGCCTTCCTCGGTTTCTCTGCCGGCTTGCCGCTACTGCTGGTGGGCGGCACGTTCAGCGCCTGGCTGCGCAGCCTGGACGTCGAGCTGGTGGCCATTGGCTTTCTGAGCTGGGTTGGCATCGCCCACAGCATCAAAGTGCTCTGGGCGCCGGTGGTGGACCGCTTGCAGCTGCCCTATCTGACGGCATGGCTGGGCCGCCGCCGTGCCTGGATGCTGTTGGCGCAGGTCGTGATTGCCTGCGGCCTGGCCGGGATGGCGCTGACCGATCCGCGCGACATGCTGTGGCTGGTGGCCGTCTGGGCGGTGATGACGGCCTTTGGATCCGCCACCCAGGATATTGCCATCGATGCCTACCGGGTGGAAGCCGTCAGCCGTGACCGGCAAGGCGCCATGGCCGCGACCTATGTGTTCGGTTATCGCGTGGCGTTGCTGTCGTCCGGCGCCGGTGCACTCTACATCGCCGGCTTCGCCACCTGGAGTCTCAGCTACGCGGTCATGGCGCTGCTGATGGGCGTCGGCATGCTGACAACCTTCATCGTCCGCGAGCCGGAGACGACCACGGATTCCGCCACCCGGAAGCTGGAGCAGCGGGTGGTCGACTACCTGGACCGGACCAGTCACAAAGGTCTGCGGCGCGATCTGACGGCCTGGTTCATTGGTGCCGTGATCTGCCCCTTTGCCGATTTCATCAAACGCTTTGGTCTGGTGGCGCTGGTGATTCTCGCATTTATCGGCACCTTCCGGCTCAGTGATATCTTCATGGGCGTGATGGCCAACCCCTTTTATCTGGACCTGGGTTTCACGACCACACAGATTGGCACCTATTCGGGCCTGTTCGGGCTGGGCGTGACACTGACCGGCGCCGCTGTCGGCGGCGTACTGGTGGCACGTTACGGCATCATGCGCATGCTGCTGTTCACGGCGTTCATGGCCCCTGCCACCAATCTGACCTTTTCCTGGCTGGCCATGATCGGCCCGGAAGTCTATGGCCTGATCATTGCCATCGTTGCCGACAACATCACCGGCGGCATGGCCATCGCCGTGCTGATCGCCTACCTGTCGAGCCTGACGAACACGGCCTACACCGCAACGCAGTACGCCTTGTTCAGCTCACTGATGACGCTGCCCGGACAGTTTCTGGGGGGCTTTACCGGCGTGGTTGCCGAGAACGTCGGCTGGATGTGGTTCTTTGTCAGCTCAGCCGGCCTTGGCGTACCGGCCATACTGCTGGCACTGGTGTTGATGCGGCTGGCGCATCCGGACCGGATCGAACGCCCGGGTATCGAGGCGCCGCAGGAAGACCCAACGGCAGCATAAAGGCGCCGCGCTCCGGTTACCCCTGACAGCTGCCAACAGCCGCTGCTCTCATCCGGACGCGCGCCTTACCGTCTACAGGTACTTGCGGAACCACTCCGTGGCCATACTGACGCCCTTCTCGAGGTTGTCGCCATAGACATCGTAGTGCTTGCCGGGAAACACGTGATACTCAATTACGGTGTCAGCAGGTAGCGCTTCCTTGGCCGCCAGACCTGAATTCTCCCGTCCGCCGTATTCCTCTTCTTCCTGATCGATGAGCAGAATGGGCACGCGGATGTTGGCAGCCGCCTGTCGAGGCCGGTGCAACCACATGGTCCGGGAATCCGCCTTGCCTTTTAGTGAAGGTGCCAGATTTTCCGGTCGCGGGACCATTTCCATCTCGCCTCTCGCCAGTGCCGACGCGATCCGCTGTCCGTAGGGACCTGGCTGCATAAAACCACGCTCATCTGCGGGTTGCCCCATGCCCGGCACCTGGCTGACGACTGCCTTTACCCGAGGATCCATGCCGGCAATCTTGACGACGTGCCCACCTCCGAAGCTGGTGCCCCACAAACCAAGCCGCTCGGGATCTACGCTGGGCTCGCCGAGCAGAAAGTCGATGGCGTTGTGGATGTCGCGGTTCTGATCCAGCGGATCGACAACATCACGAATCGGCTTCGCCCGCACCTGAATGACACCGTCCGCATCCGGCTCACCCTGCTCGTCCAGGATCAGCAGTCTGGCATCGCTCTCGTGCCAACCCCGGTAATCGAAGGTCAGGCAGACGAACCCTGCCGCACAGAACACCGGGGCATAGGCCCGGCTCAGGTGCTCTTTGGCGCCGGCCCAGCCGTGACACAGCACGATGGCGGGTCGCTTTTCACCTGCTTTCAAATCATCCGGCACGTGCAGATCACCGGCCATCCGTACGCCTTCACTCCAGATCGTTACGGCAGATACTCCCATCAGATTCCCTCTGTTCGCCCAAGAAGCGCAGAGGATAGCGATGGCCGCCTAGAAACTAAAGGCTTATAGTCGGTTTCCGCGTCGCTTTGGCCTATGCACCTGTTGCGCCTTCCGCTCAGTGAGACAATTTACCAATTCGTCTCACCAGCTCAGGTGAGCGCGCTATTATGGGCCGATCGCAATGATCGCCGCCCTGTCACCCCGGCACGAGAGGAAGCCACATGCCCCCAGCTCTGGCCCTGAGCGCGACAACCATCAATGCCCCGCGGTTGTCGATGGACGAACTGATACGACTGGCCCGACGACGCTGGCTCAAGTCCCAGCGCATTCATCTTGCCGAGCTGGCCGCCGAAGCCGGCATCAGCCGCGCCACGCTGTTCCGCTGGGTCGGCAGTAAGGATCTGCTGCTGCAGGAAGTACTCTGGAGCCTGTATGAACCCCTGTTCGAACGAGCCGTCCAGTCGGCAGGTGGTCGCGGCGCCGACCATATCATCGACGTCCATGCCCAGGTTATCAGCACTGTACTTGACGCAGAGCCGTTGCAGCGCTTCATCCGCCAGGACCCTGCCTCAGCCATGCGTATTCTGGCTTCCGACAGCAATTTGCTCAGTCAGCGCATTATCGACATGGCGGCAGAGCACCTCGCTCATCAGGTAGCACAGGGCGCCTTGACCCTGCCGCTGTCCACCAAGCGTTTTGCCGCTGTACTGACCCGGATCAACCGGTCACTGATGTATAGCGACTACCTAGAGGATGTTGAGCAGGCCGTCTCTGAGGCGAGAATCATTATGCGGCTGCTGCTGACCAACAACGCGTCCGTTTGATGCCTTGGTCGATGCATTGATGACGCGACAGGCCGCTCAGGTCGAATCAGCAAGGCTGTCAAAAGCTTCCAGCAACGCTTCTCCGCCCTGCCGCTGCCGGCACCAGTACGCCACTTCCGCTTGAATGTTGGCGTGCGCATT
>SKXG01000168.1 GCA_007128525.1 Pseudomonadales bacterium
CATGGGCGCCTGGTCGAAGCGGGCAAAGGCCCGCTCCACCGGCTGACCGATGGCGGCCTCGATCAGCGCACGTGCCTCGTCACTTGGAAAGGGCGGTACCTTGTCCTGCAGGCGTGACAGCTCCGCGGCGAAATCCGGGCTGAGCAGATCCTTGCGGGTGGAGATGATCTGGCCGAATTTGACGTACACCGGCCCCAGATCCTCCAGAGCCAGGCGCAGTCGCTCGGCGGATGAGCGCTTGGGGCGTGGCAGAAAACGGCTCGGCCGAAGCGCCCAGAATATCCGGGCGGCGGCCGGGAACTCGGCCGGATCCAGGCCCGTGGCGTCGAGTAGCGTGTCCAGCCGGTAGCGCACCAAGGTGCGCATGATGCGAAACAGGCGACGGCTCATGAATCCTGCGAACCGGCAGTTGGTGTCGACAGCGCATCGGCACGTGCTGCCAGCCGATCAGCAGCGAGCTGCAGTTGATAGAGCCGGCTGGCCAGCGCCTCGAACTCCGGGCGGGTCAGATAGCGTTGCTGCGCCTGTTGGCGGAAACGGTCACCGGCGGTGTCCTGCAGGGCGTCGAACAGGCTTCGGCCCGTGGCCAGGCCGAGATCGACCAGGTCGGCAAGGTGATCTGCCGCCTGCCGGCCGAGCATGGGCTCGACAGCCTGTGCAATGTCCGGGCGCGCTTCTCGCAGCAGCGCCTTCAGTTCCAGCAGGAGACTTTGATCGCCGTCGACCTCTGCGTTGTGGTTCGGCCGTTCCATCATCAACGCGAGCAGGTCCAGCGGTGCGCCACGCAGCGTGACTGTGGGTTTCAACGGCGCCACCGGCGTCAGGTGGGCCCGGTCTTCGCGCAGTATCAGTGTAAAGTCCTGGGTCTGGCCCAGTGGACCCAGGCACAGCACCCGGATGCTTGCGCCGGCGTGCGCCTTGAGTCTGGCGCGGGTCGCCGGGTCGAGCGTCAGCACCTGATTAATCAGGTGCTCAAAAAGCTCGGCAAACTGATCATTGAAGGTATTGCGGATCATTTGGCTCAGCCCGCTTCTGTGGCGGCATTGTTGGTCTCACCGGTTCCGGCCTTGCGACCACTGTGGATGGCCGCGACGCCATTGCACAGGTTGTCGTAGCGCACCTCAGCAAAGCCGGCAGATTCAATCATCTGCCTCAGGCTGTCCTGATCCGGGTGCTGCTCGATAGACTCGACCAGATACTGGTAAGCCGCCCCCTCGCCGGTGATCAGGCTGCCGACTTTGGGCCACAGCGACTGAAAGCCGGCGTAGGCGCGTTGCATGACCGGGTTTTCGGCCTTGGAAAATTCCAGCACCAGCAGCCGTCCTCCGGGGCGCAACACCCGGTGCATCTCCGTCAGTGCAGCGGCCTTGTCCGTGACATTGCGCAGCCCGAAGCCAATGGTCAGGCAGTGAAAGCTGTGATCGGCGAAAGGCAGTGTCTCGGCATTGGCCTGGCAATAGCTGACGTTGGTCAGGCCCTGGTTCAACAACCGATCCCGGCCCACTTCCATCATGGCCGCGTTGATGTCCGCCAGCACGACCCGGCCATCTGCTCCGACGACGGGTGACAGCAGGGCGCTGAGATCGCCCGTGCCGCCAGCGAGGTCCAGCACGTACTGGCCCGGTCGAAGACCGGACATCTCTACTGTGAATCGCTTCATCAGCCGGTGCGTGCCCAGCGACATCAGGTCGTTCATCAGGTCATAGCGCCGGGCGACGGACTCGAACACGCCCTGCACACGCCGCGTTTTCTCGGCACGGCTGACGCGCTCATGGCCGAAGTCGACCTGATCGTCCTCGGTGGTGCTGCGTGGATTGTCCGGTTGGCGGTTGGTCACGGCATCGGTTCCTGAATTCAGAGCTACTCTAGTGTACCTGCTGGACCCGGCCTTGCAGAGACTGCCCGGTCAATCCTTCGGCGGTGTCCAGCGACCAAGCGGGATGGTTGGCAGACGGCTGGCGTTGGCGGAGGCGAGCTCACGCTCATAGTCTGCGAAGTAGCGGGCCTGGTTGCGTCCCAGGTCCTCGAGCAGTGCCCAGGTGTACAGCCCCGTGTCATGACCATCGTCAAAGGTGATTCGGATGGCGTAGTTGCCGACTGCCTCAATGTCGGTGATGCCAACATACTTCTTGCCGGTTTGCAGGCGCCGTTCACCACTGCCATGGCCCCGGACCTCGGCGGACGGCGAATAAACGCGCAGCAGCTCCACCGGAATCTCAAGTGTGCTGCCATCGGCATAGCGCAGTTCGAGCTGGCGTGCTTCGCGCTGCAAGGAGATGGCGGTGGGTGCCTGTGCCATGTCGGGGCCTGCGACCGGTGTCAGAGAATGTATCTGGACAGATCCTGGTCCTGGACCAGGTTGGCCAGATGCCGGTTCACATAGTCGGCGTCGATCTGCACGCTGGTGTCATCGCCGGTGCGGTCGGCGGCATCGTAGGACACTTCGTCAAGCAGCCGCTCCATGACCGTGTGCAGACGTCGCGCGCCGATGTTCTCGGTCGACTCGTTGACCTGCCAGGCCAGTTCAGCGATGCGCGCGATGCCCTCGTCGGTAAACGTCAGCGTCAACCCTTCGGTCGCCAGCAAGGCCTGATATTGCTGGGTCAGAGATGCATTGGGTTCGGTCAGAATGCGCTTGAACTCGTCCGGCGTCAGTGCCGCCAATTCGACCCGGATTGGCAACCGCCCCTGCAGTTCCGGAATCAGGTCAGACGGTTTGGCGAGATGGAAGGCGCCGGAAGCGATAAACAGAATGTGATCGGTCTTGACCATGCCGTACTTGGTCGACACGGTGCAGCCTTCGATCAGAGGCAACAGGTCACGCTGCACACCTTCGCGGCTGACGTCGGCGCCGGTGGTTTCTGCGCGCTTGGCAACTTTGTCCAGCGGATCGAGAAAGACGATTCCGGTCTGCTCGACAACGTCCACAGCGCGAGCTTTGAGATCCTCTTCGTTGATGAGCTTCATGGCCTCTTCTTCCTGCGCGCGCTGCAGGGCATCCTTGACCTTCAGCCGCACGTTGCGCTTACGGTCGCTGCCGAGGCTCGAGAACATGTTTTGCAGCTGGCTGGTCATCTCTTCCATGCCCGGCGGGGCCATGATTTCCACGCCGAATTGTTGCTGTGCCAGGTCGAGTTCGATTTCCCGGTCGTCGAGTTCGCCTTCCCGCAGTTTTTTGCGGAACATCTGTCGGGTTGCCGAATCGGTTTTGTTGGCGTCGGTATTGTAGCCGGCTCTGGGCTCCGGCAAGAGCGCGTCCAGAATCCGCTCTTCCGCGGCATCAGCAGCGCGATCCTTCACTTTGGCGAGTTGCTCTTCACGCAGCATCTTGATGGCGACATCAACCAGATCACGAATGATCGACTCCACATCGCGGCCCACATAGCCCACCTCAGTAAACTTGGTGGCTTCGATCTTGATAAAGGGTGCACCGGCCAGCCGTGCCAGACGTCGGGCGATTTCCGTTTTGCCGACACCGGTCGGGCCAATCATCAATATGTTCTTCGGCGTCACTTCCTCGCGCAGTGTCGGCTCGAGCTGCATTCTGCGCCAGCGGTTGCGCAGGGCGATGGCGACCGCGCGCTTGGCGTCCTGCTGGCCGACGATGTGTCGGTCGAGTTCGTGGACGATTTCACGAGGCGTCATCATGTGCTGGCTCCAGGCGTTCAACGGTGACGTTGTGGTTGGTGTAGACGCAGATGTCGGCTGCAATGTTCAGCGCGCGCGAGACGATCTGTTCGGCATCCAGGGTGCTGTCGTCAAGCAGCGCACGGGCAGCCGCCTGGGCATAGGGGCCGCCGGAGCCGATCGCGATCAGCCCGTCTTCCGGCTCAATGACGTCGCCGTTGCCGCTGATGATGAAAGAGTTGTCTATGTCGGCGACGGCGAGCAGCGCCTCAAGGCGACGCAGGGCACGGTCAGAGCGCCACTCCTTGGCCAGCTCGACCGCGGCCCGGGTCAGGTTGCCCTGATACTTTTCGAGCTGCGCTTCGAAGCGTTCGACCAGCGTGAAGGCATCGGCCGTGCCGCCGGCAAAGCCGGCCAGCACCTGGTCCTTGTAAACGCGCCGCACCTTGCGGGCGTTGCCTTTCATGATGGTCTGGCCCAGAGAGACCTGGCCATCGCCGCCCATGGCGACGGCGCCCTCGCGGCGAACGGAAACGATGGTCGTGCCGTGAAACTGTTCCAAAGCCTGCATCCGGAATTAGGGGTGAAGAAGGATACTGGGGACGACCCGGACCGAATTCAACCGGCAGCCGCCTGATTCGGCCTGCGCCGTAGCGGCAGCGGGTCGATGTCCTGCTCGCGCAGGGTGGTTTGTGCGCGGCGCATCAGGCGCTCGCTGTCGAACGGGCCAACCAGCACGCGGTGACGAGTGGCACCGCCGGGCAGTGTGACGGTGGCGGTATTGGCGTCGAGGCCAAGCAGCAGCAGCGAGGCGCGCAGTCGTTCCGCATCTTCATGGCGGCTGAACGAACCCGCCTGCAGCAGGTACTCGATTTCCTCCGCAGGTTCACCGCTCGCCGCACTGGGCTGGCGGCGGTCGCCATCGCTGCGGGCCGGCAGCTGCTGGGACGGCAACTGATCCCAAAACGTGAACTCCGGCTGTGGCCGGGCCGGTTCGCTCGGCACGGGCGTGGCGTCTACGCCGCTGATGCGGGGCGAATCACGCCCGGACAGCACTTCCGGCAGCAGGGCGCCGGCCAGGGTCGCGGCGATACCCACCACCAGTCCGGTCGCAAAACTGCCCCAGCTAAAGCGGCGCGGCTGGGCTGCCGGGCGCCGTCGGCGGCTGGGCTTTGCAGAAGTGCGGCGTTGGGCGTAATCCGTCGGCATGGCGTGGCTTGGTCTCGAGTGGTCGTTGGTCCGGGCAGACCGGCGCATGATACCGGCTGCAACCGGGCGTGCGCATCAGAACATGTCGTAGGGGTCCACATCCAGGTGCCAGCGTGCATCCCGGAAGCGCCGCTTGCTGTGTGCGGCGATCAGCGTATCCAACACCTGATGCAGGGCTGGTCGGGCGTCGGCCAGCAGCAGCGTCTGCGCCCGAAAGCGGCCAGCCCGCTTCGGCATGGGCGCCGGTGCCGGCCCCAGAATATGCACGCCGGCACCAGGCTGAAGATTGTGGCTGAGCGTTCGCAGACAGTTCAGCGCTGACTCCGCGCTGGCGCCTTCGGCGCGCAGCAGGGCCA
>SKXG01000422.1 GCA_007128525.1 Pseudomonadales bacterium
ACTTCCTCGCCCAGCGCGAACGCGACATCGGGTGCCAGTCGCAGCTGGTCATCGACAATTTCAAAACGTGCATCTAGTGCGGTCAGCTCATACTCCGCATCCGCACTGAAGCCCTGTAAGAACAACACACCCACGGCCTCGCCAGGGCTGTCAGCAAGCACTGTGGTACTGGAAAGGCTCAGCGCCAGCGGACTGGTGACGTCCAGCACCGGTATGCTGAAGCTTCGTTCGAGCGTCTGGCCACCCGCTTCGGCAGCGGTCACCGTCAGCTCGATCGGCCCGTCCGCAACGGCCACCTGTTGTCCCGGCTGCAGCCGCAGCCAGCCCTGATAGATTTCAAATCGCGGATCATCAACGTTAAAGGTCAGACCGTCGGCGCTGCTTTGATCGGCCAATGCCAGCCAGCCGGCAGTGGCACCGGGAACACCGGCCGGCAGTTCGCCCGGGTTCAAGGTCATGTCGTCTGGAAGTGTCCCGTCAGCGGGGTCAGATCGCATCCGGTGTGCGGTCTCGATGCTATAGGTTCGGCCGGCCAAGTCGAAACTGGCCTGGGCCCGGTTCTCGATTTCAGTATCCGGTGGAATCGCCCATGCCGATGTACAGTACCCGCACAAGGCGGCAAGGCTCAGCAGGCACGCACCCAGCCATCGGGCCGTGCTGCCAGGCCATGCACAAGACCGGGCCAGATGGCGCGACCCGTTACAGGTCGCACCACTGGCCCGCTCTGGCGGGGACTGCAATCGAAGCATGCCGGCTGTTACTCGAGTGTCACGAAGTACACAACGAGACCCGTTTCGCCAGGCGCACAGGCGCCGAGCAACACATCGACAGCAGGACTGCCACCTGAGTAGCTCTCACTGCTGGTGCTGCCATCGCAGCCGACAACGGTTACCTGATCGAGATCCGGCGTTGCCGGCAGGTCAAGCGACACCGGTGAACCATTCAGCGTCAGGGTCACCGACTCCGGCAGGTATATGTCGCCCGGCGACTCGCCTGTGTCGTTGCCTTCCAACAGCTCCGCCACCAGCTCATCGGTCACTTCGAGGTCAGAGACGCTGTAGTTCGATGATGCGTCGTTGGAGACGCCAATCACGTACATCAGCAACGCACCCGGTATGGCTTTAGGCTCCTCATCACTGAGCGTGTTGCTGCCGGCGCTCGCGTAGCGATTGA
Source organism: Pseudomonadales bacterium (assembly GCA_007128525.1). Taxonomy (GTDB): domain Bacteria; phylum Pseudomonadota; class Gammaproteobacteria; order Pseudomonadales; family Azotimanducaceae; genus SKXG01. Next base: position 1,174 of record SKXG01000422.1, read on the forward strand.
GGTTGATCGGATCCCACAGCACTTCCACCACCTTGCTGATGTCCAGATCAGGCCGGGCAATAACAAAAGCACCCGTCGCTGAATGCTGGCCGATCGAGACGCCACCCTGAGACAGTACTGGTGCATCGCCAAGGAAATCGTAGGCAACATCTTCGGCGTTCATGCTGGCCGCATCGGCGAACACGTCCTGCACCAGCGTCGGATCGAAGCCGGCAACTGGCGCTGCCGTGCCACCAGGCGTTGCATTGCCATTGTCGTCATTGGTGATAACGGCGGTTCCGTCGGCGAGCGCAGCCACCAGCGTATAGGTCGCCTGATCGCCCGCACTCAAGCCTGAGGGCACATCGACCACAACAAGCAGGCGCAGCGGCTCATCACGCGTCATTTCACTGGCAGGCAGGCTGAAGTGGTTGCCAACCTGGGTCAGCTGTTGGTCCACGCCATCGTCATAGACACCGTTGCCATCTGTGTCTATGGCCACGATGACATTGCTGCCATTGAAAGCATCCGGTCCCTGGTTGTTAAAACCCGTCACCGGAATGCCATCCTGATCGACCACACCGATCAACAGATCCAGGTCGTCGTTACTGATGTTCGTGACATCAAAGTTCAATGCCGGGATGCCGGCATTGCCGCTGTAGGTCTGCCCGGAAATGATCGGCACAACGTCCGAGTCCTGGTTGACCACGGTGACAGCCAGAGCCCGGTCGACAACGAAACTGACTTCGGCCTCCAGCTCGGTCTGTGGTACGGCGTTGACCTGATACTGCAGGGTAACGCTGTTGGTCACCGTGGTACCGGCATCGGTACCCAGTGCCCAGGCGTTTACACCGAGCAGACTCAGCAGAACAACACCCGCACCGCGTGCGAGGTATTTGTTTGGGTTCATGTGTCCATCCTCTTGTTGCAGTGACTTGCTTCGATTGCACTGGCGCAGGCCATCCCCACCTGCACCGCGGCGCCGGCTCCGGATCTCCCGCAGCCGGCCTTGGCGCACCATCCATGGCACGCACAACGAGCCAAAGCCGGGCGATGCCCGACTTCAGTTCGGTTTTTCAACGCAGTTGCACGTTGAACGACACGTGCGACGCCTCCCCGGGCTCGAGTCCCGGCTCGAACTCCCAGCGAATGGCTGTGTAGTCCTCAGGTGTCGCCTGTCGACGCGTGCCGTTGCTTTCAACGTAAAGCGCCTCCGGATCGGCAAAGCTCTGGCCTCTGTCGACCGAGTAGGTCACGCGGGCGCCAGCGCCGAACGCCGTGCCGTCGATGTAGCGCGTGGCGCGCGGCAATGGATCCGTGATGACGATGGAGTTGGGGTCAATCGGCTCATCGCCCTCGTTGCGAAAGCTGATGGTGTAGCGCAGCTCATCACCAGGCACGACGCTGTCGGCATCGACCAGCCGGGTCTCAACCTGACCGTCGTCGTGTTCGATGTGCTCCACTTTCTGAACCTGGCTTTCCAGCGCAATCTGCGCCAGTGCCGGCAATGCCACCAACCACAACAATGGGGCTGTCAGCCAGAAGCTGAGGGACGATTTGCGTTGCATAAACACCTCCATGCGTTCAACGCGTCTGCGATTGCTCGTCAGTCAATCCGGGCTCGATACTCGAGCCGGAAGCTATGCCCAGGGTCGACCGCACCGATCTGCACCCGGAGTTGCCGGGTGTCAGCGTCGAAGTCGACTGCACTGGGGGTAAAACTCTCGAACTGCGCGCCTTCTCCGTGATCCGGCGCATGCAGTAAGACGATGGAATCTTCAACCAGGGCCAGATACGGCGGCAGGTCGTCGCTTAAAACAAAATTGCTGAGGGGCGCCTCGCCGTGGATGCGGGCGTCGATGCGATAGTCCACCAGGCTGCCGGTGATGACGGCCTGGCCACCATCGGGATCGGCGATGGCGTGGACGGTCTTGTCCAGCTCCAGCACAGGTCCCTGCACCAGCACGTCGAAACTGGCGCTCGCCGCAGGGCTGCTGCCGCCAAATGCGGCACCGACGATGGCGTCTGTCGGCTCCCCGGATTCGTCCGGGTCACCCTGTCCGGCATACAGGGTTCCGGCATCCGGCAAGGGGTCTGACCAGGGCTGCGAAACGCCTGCCTGCAGAACCACCGTCTCCGGAAGGGCCCAGAGCGTCAGTGACGTCTCAACACCGCCGGCGAGCCCGTCCGGCACATCGGCAACCACATATAGGCTCAGGGTTTCGCCGGGCGCGAGCTCCGGGTCGCCGGCATCGGGCACATACAAGGTGTCACCGCCCGCCCCGAGCTGCAGTCCGGGCTGGCCATTGCTCTCCAGGTAGAGTTCTGCGTTGTCCAGGGGGAAATCGCCGCTGGCATCACTCACGAACAGGCGAAAGCGCTCCTGACCATTGCCCGCATTGGCCAGAACAAAGGGTAAAACCAGCTGAGGGGCCGGACTGCGGGTGGTGGCCAGCCCGTCTCCCTGAGCCGTCAGGCTGACGTCGAGCAGTTCCTGAACGGTCAGTGCCGGGCCCGGGTAGGCGCGCTGAAAGAGTACGCCATCGATGCGATAGCTCAGCGCGGTGTCATGACGCAGCGTTTGCCCGGCGGGCGCCGCCTGGCCGACACCGGTGACAATGACAAGCAGCAGCGCGCCCAACACTCCGGTGCTGGTACGCGCCGCGCTGAAAAACGCCTGCTCCCTGGCGAACATCCTGTAGCAATCCTTGCTCAGTAACCGTCATAGGTCTGACACGACGCCCGAAGGGGGCCGAGTCGGGCGTCAGAATTGCGCAGGAAACCTTAGAATTCCGTTAACGAGTTCCAAAAACGTCAGACATTTGACGCGATCAGGACCCAATTGGGCTTGAATCAGGTTGGGATATGGACCGGACAGACCGAATGTCCGACACTAAAGACCTTTAGGCCACTCATGCGCGGCAACCAGGGTGGTGGTGCCACTGGCTGGATCAAAGGTGATCTGGACTTGGCCGGACTCGAGCTGGGCACGCACCTGGGCACGCTTTTCGGCCAGGGAATAGTCCCGATGGCCGTAGTCGGTGCCTTCGCGCTGGATGTAGTCATCAATGACGCCGGTCAGGGCTTCCGGCGACAGTGCTTGCCAGGGAATCTTGATAGCACCCCCAATTGCGTCGTGAAATGGCCCGCAACTTGACCAACTTGTGCCACATGTCGGGCACAATGGGCATTGCAATTCAGTACTATAGCCGAGTGAGGCGCTGACTGGCTCTACCAATCACTATCAACGCAGGACTATCCGGCGTTCCAACAGGACAGGGAACCATGGCCGAACAGGATCACATACTTGTCGTCGAAGACGAGCCCATCACCCGGGAACAACTCGTCTCCTACTTCGAAGAAGAAGGCTTTAGAGTCACTTCCACTGACAATGGCGACGAGGTCGTCGACTTGGTCAACGAGCTGGACATCATTCTGGTGCTGCTCGATATCAAGCTGCCAGGCAAGGACGGCCTGACCCTGACCCGTGAAATCCGGGTCAATTCCGACATCGGCATCATTCTGGTCACCAGCAAGCAGGAACAGATCGACCGCATACTGGGCCTGGAAAGCGGTGCTGACGACTACGTCACCAAGCCGTTCGACACCCGGGAGCTGCTCAGCCGCGCCCGGAATCTGATCCGCCGCGTGCACATTCAGCAGTCGCAGCGGCGCAAGAACCACATTCGCCGCTTTGAAGGCTGGACACTGGACCTGAACAAGCGTGAGCTGACCTCCCCCGAAGGTGAAAACAAGCAGCTCAGCGCCGGTGAGTATCAGCTGCTGCTGGCGTTCATGGAGAAAGCTGGCGAGGTGATGAACCGGGATCAGCTGATGAACCGCATCCGGAACCGCGAGTGGTATCCCGACGACCGCTATATTGATGTTCTGGTCGGACAGCTGCGCAAGAAGCTGGGTGAGCGTGCCAGCAACGCCAAGATCATCAGTACCATTCACGGCACCGGTTACCTGTTTACGCCTGAAGTGCATTGAGCGTTAAGATGGCGGCTGTTATCAGCCGCCCAT
>SKXG01000239.1 GCA_007128525.1 Pseudomonadales bacterium
TCAATCAGGTGCTCATCACCTTCCGATGGTTCCCCAACGTGGTCCGGCAAAAACTGGATATCGTCAAATACGGCTTCGTCGCCGGAGTATCCAACCCAAATGCCGGCCTTGAGTTCGTCGTCGCGCTTATCAAGCTCCTGACATTGATCCTGCAGGCGCTGCCATGCGGTTCTGGTGGCACTGAGCTGCGACGCCAACCCCTGCACTTCGGTGTTCAAAGCATGGAAACGGTCGCGCTGCGTGCGCGCCCGATCTCGAGCGGCTTCCAGTTCGGCCATGTTCTTGTCGCGTTCGACGGCCAGGGTTTCGCGCTCCTCGCGCAGCGTCTCCTGCAACGCCCGGGCCTGGGCCAACCGCTCATGTGCAGCCTCCTGCCGGGCAAGCTCCTGCGCCATCTGCTGCTCGAGATCGCCACGTTCTTTGTCGAGCCGCTCGCGGCGGGCATCAGCCTCTTCCTGACGCACCTGATGCACCCCATGTTCGCGGCGCAATTCGCCCAGCGTCTGGCTCAACCGGTTGATCTCTGCCTGCAGCTCGCCGCGCTGGTGATTACAGGATTCAACCTGCTCCCGGCCGGCGGTGACCGTTTCCTGCATGCTGGTCAGGGTCTGTTCCGCGGTTTCAACCCGGGCACGAAGCTGCTCCAGCTCGTGGCCGCGCTCCAGAATGCCGCTGTCTGCCGACTCGCCCTGGTCATGCCGGATCCAGTCCGGGCCAACCCAGATGCCCGCACGGGTGATGATGCTTTGATGTGCCGCCAGTGTCGGCCGCGCACTGAGCGCCTGGTCCAGGCTGTCTGCCACAAACACCGAACCCAGCAGACTGCCCAGCGCGCGTGCTGAGCGAACCAGCCCGGTCAGCGGCGCCAGCGTACCTGCGGCGGCGTCAGACACCTGGCTGCGCCCTTCAAACAGCGTGACCGCACCATCCTGCAACTGCTCGAGTGCCAGCCCATAGTTGCCGAGATCGCTGACCTCTATGGCCTGCAGGCGGTCACCGAGCACCACTTCAACAGCGTGTTCCCAGCCGGGCTCGACACTGAGATCCTCACCGAGCCGATTGTTGTCACGCAGACCCTGCGCGTCGATCCAGCCGCCGGCATCACCGCCGTTACTGCGGCCCAGCGCAGCCTGCTGCAGGGCCTCCATCGACGCCAGCTCATGGCGCAGTGTCTGGAATTTGTTGCGCGCCTCATCAAGCCGGCGCTCATGATCGATCTGTGCCTCACGCGCTGTCGCCAGCTGCTCCAGACAGACTTCCAACGCCTGCTCGGTATCGCGCAGCCGCTGTTCGACGTCCTGAATGCCGCGAGCCAGCTCATCCATCTCACCGCCGACCTGCACATGCAACGCGCCCTGATACTCATCCTGAAGCTGTGCCTGGCGGGCCTGCAGACGTTCAATGACCTGCTCGATGTGTTCGATCCGGGAAGCCTGCACGTCCAGCTCGCGCTGGTTGCCACTGGCCCGGTCGTTGAAAGCATCCCAACGTTGCTGCCAGTCTTGATTCTGCGCTTCAATATCCTGCAGGGCCTCGGCGGCAGCCGCTTCTTCAACCCGCACGGTCTCCAGTTCTGGTCGACGCTCGGCCAGCTTCTGTTCCAGCTCGGCAATCTGAGTTTCATCCATCGTCAGCTGGCGTTGAATCTCTTCCCGGCGCTGCGCCACTGTACCCAGGTCGAGTTCCAGCTGCCGGACGCGCTGCTGGCCATACTGCAGGGCTTCTTCGATACGGGCGATCTCGGTGCCAACCTGATAGTAACGGCCCTGTACCTGATTAAAGGCCTCATTGCGCTGGCTGTGCTCATCGCGAGACTGCTCAATGTCGGTATCCAGTGAGCGCTGTTCCGCTCGGGCCTTCTCCAGCGCAACTTCCAGATCCCGAATCCTCGCTTCCCGCGTGGTCAGTTCCTGCTCCAGATTGATCAGCCGCAGACTGTGCAGCTCGGCGGTCAGTTTCTTCTCTTCCGCCTTCAGTTCCCGGTATTTCTCGGCAGCCTTGGCCTGCCGATCAAGGTGCTGCAACTGCCGGCCCAGCTCGTCACGAATGTCGTTGAGGCGGTCGAGGTTCTCCTGCGTGTGCCGGATGCGATTCTCGGTCTCGCGGCGCCGCTCCTTGTACTTGGAGATGCCCGCGGCCTCCTCCAGATAGACCCGCAGATCTTCCGGCTTGGCTTCAACCAGCTGGCTGATCATGCCCTGCTCAATGATGGAGTAGCTGCGCGGACCAAAACCGGTGCCAAGAAAGATGTCCATGATGTCGCGTCGGCGGCACTTGTTGCCATTCAGAAAGTACGTCGACTGCGCCTCACGGGTAACCTGGCGACGAATCGAGATCTCGTTATAGGTCGCGTACTCCCCACCGATGCGGCCATCGCTGTTGTCGAACACCAGCTCAATACTGGCCATCGAGGTCGGCTTGCGCGCAGCGGAGCCATTGAAGATCACGTCGGTGATGGACTCGCCACGGAGCTGCTTGGCCGAGCTTTCGCCCATGACCCAGCGTACCGCGTCGATGATGTTGGATTTGCCGCATCCGTTGGGTCCGACCACGGCGCAGCGGTTTCCTGGAAAGGTCACCGTGGTGGGATCTACAAAGGATTTAAAGCCGGCGAGCTTGATGTGCTTCAGTCGCATGCAGGCGTTCGATTTCCTGGCCAGATGTTCTAGTGATGGTTCTTTGGAAAGCCGGACTAGTTTATAGAAACTCGCCGACGATCACTATTGGCAGGCTGTCGTCTGAGTGCGACAGTCGCCCGAACCACCGGGCCAGATGCCGCGAGCCGGCGCGCCCACGGCCGCACACATCCTGGCCAGCCGGTAGTTACCGGGCTGGCCGCCGGAGGCGGGGCGGTGTCAGCTGCGGGCGATCTCTGACTCACGCTTGAAGTGGGCAACCACCAGGTTGGGCACGGCATCAATTTCCTGACCCGCGACAGCAGTACGCAGCGAGCTGGCAAAGTCCAGTGTTTCACTCCGGTGATAACGCGGGTTCTGCAGCGCCTTGTAGCTGACCCGCTGAGCCGCTGGAAACAGGTTGCGGAGCGTCTCTTCCAGGTAAATGTCACGCGGCAGCGGCAGTGCGGCCGCGAAAAAGCCGTACAGCGACTGCAGGAAGCCAAAGCCGCCGGACTCGTTCAGCTGCTCACGCATCTGCTGCAGATGCTGATCGAAGCCAGCCAGCGCTTCGCCCTGCACCGCTCTGTTCGCCCGGGCAGCCCGTTGAAACAGCAACGTGGTCAGACCAGCCGCCAACTCACTGATGTGCACGATGGCGTCCTGGTCCAGCGGCCGTACCATGGCCCCACGCCGCGGCAACAGATCGATCAGATGGCGCCCGGCCAGCACCAGCAAGGCCTCACGTACGGAGCCACGGGACACTTGCAGGGTCTTGGCAATACGCAATTCCTGGATTCGCTCGCCCGCCGGCATCTGCCCGGTAATGATCTCCTTGCTGAGATGGTCCGCAATCTGTTCGGTCAGACTCTGAGTGGGATGGAAAGCCATAACGCACCTCCGGCTTGGTCAATTGCCCTGTCTCTGGTTGGACAATTCTCAAGCCGGATTGTTTCGCAGCCTCGCAGCACTCGCAATGAAAATCCGACAAACGGACGATTTTGACCAGGACTGGTCTTGCCTTCACTGCACCAGCTTCAGCGCCGCCTCGCCATTCCGGGTGCTGATTTCGCCGGCACTGACCTCGATGTCACCGGGCTGCAGGGCAGGCTGGCCCTGGTGTGACAACCGGGCGATCAGCTCGACAGCATCGAACTGGCTGAGCAGACGTGACGCCTGCATGGCCTGCCGGTCATCCAGCACGAATTCGGCTGGCAGCTCAGCCGGATTGAGGGCATGAACCGCAATGGGCACTTCCGGGCCATTCGGATCCCGGGCGATCACAAAGATTCGGGCTTCCGGGCCATACTCAACGCCGTCTTCGATCTCCAGTGCGACTCGAATAGCAGCTGCCGGGTCGTCACCATCCAGCCGCGGTTGGGCCAGCGGACCACCCAACTCGGCGCCGTCCGGCGGAATACCTGCCAGCCGCCGGGCTTCGGCAAGGCCTTCCCGGAACGCTGCTGCCCGCCCAGCGGGTAGCGGTGCTACCAGCGCCCGTTCCAGATGGTCGGCTGCCGCTGCAAAGTCTCGCCGTCCGAAGGCGTCGATGGCCAGCATTTCAAGCACCAGCGGCTGATGGGGCTGACTGTCCAGTACCCGCTGCATGACCTGTCGGGTGTCATCATCAATGCGCCCCCCACTGGCCATGAACCGGGCCTGCGCCAACGAAATCAGGACGTTGGGCGCATTGCCGGTAAGTCGGCGCAGGGTCCCAAAGGCCTCCGCAGCACCGCTGAAATCTTCCAGATGCATGCGGGCATGCCCCAGCAGATACCAGTACTGGGCGTTGTCGCTCTGTGCCGCTGCACGCTCGCCCAGCACCGCTTCCAGTGCAGCCAGGCGATCTGGATCCGGATGCGGTTGGCTGAGAATTCGAGCCTGTTCCTCAAGCTGGACATCGGCCATCGCGCCATAGTGCTGATAGCCCAACACGGCAATCAGGGGAATCATCACCACACCCAGCGCAACCAGCGTATAGCGCATGCCCTGTCCGGGGACACTGGCGCGCAGCTCGGTCTCTTCATCATCGGCCGCTTCGGCATCCGCCAGCAGGTGCGCACTCAGCTCCTGCTCCAGCGCGGCAAAGGTGTCGCCATCAATCTGTCCGCTGTCGCGTTCGCCCTTCAGTTCAGCAAGCCGCGTCCGGTAGGCTCGCACATTTTCCTGCTGACGGCTGACATCCGCGGACAGGTGCTGGCCCAGCAACGGCCAAAGCACGAACAGTAACGCTGCCAGAGTCAGCAGTACGGCAACGATGAAAAATTCGGTCAAGTCAGGCCCCCTGCCGGTCACTGCCGGCATCACGATCAGTTTGCGTGTCGCTGTCGCCGAGCAATTCGCGCACCCGGGCCTCATCAACAGCGGTCGTTGCCTGCGGTGCTTGCGGCTGACCTCGGATGATGCGCCAGACCACGATGACACCAATCAACAACAGCGCAAACGGACCCAGCCAGAGCAGCAGGGTATCGGCACGCAGCGGCGGGTTGTACAGGATAAAGTCGCCGTACCGTTCTTGCAGAAAGGCGCGAATCTCGCGGTCGCTTTGGCCATCCCGAATCAGCTCGGCAATCATCAGGCGCAGATCATTGGCAATGGGCGCATTCGACTCTGCCAGATTCTCGTTCTGGCACTTGGGGCAGCGCATTTCCGCAATCAATGAACGGTAGCGGCGCTCCTGCTCAGGTGTCGCAAATTCCACCGGCTCAATGGCCGCCAAAGCTGGGCTGCTGACCATGGCAGCGGACAGCGCCAGCAACAGGCCGGCCACAAGCTTGAGCAACAGCATCATGGGGATCAGTCGCATTCCATGCCTCCGATGCGCCAACTTCACAGCGCAGCCTGGTCTTCCAACGCCTGCAACACCGGCAAGAACTCGTTGTTCCAGACCCGACGATTGACGTCACCGACCCACTTGAACTGAATGCGCCCTTGCGCATCCACAACAAAGGTTTCCGGTGCGCCGTAAACGCCCAGCTCTATGCCCAGGCGACCCTGTGGGTCATAGATGTTGAATTCATACGGGCTGCCGTAACGGGCCAGCCATGCGCGCGCCTCATCGGCATCGTCTTTGTAGTTGATGCCTATGATCGGCAGCCCGGTTTCTTCCTGTATGCGCTGCAGCTCGGCATGCTCGGCCTTGCAGGTTGGACACCAGGTCGCCCACACGTTCACCAGCACCGTGCGTCCGCCGAAGATGGCCTCGGTCACCATTGTGTCGGGGTCTTCAAGCTGCGACATTTCGAACGACGGGAAGTCGCGGTCAATCATCGTGGAGGGCAGCCGTGCCGGATCATCCAGGCTGAAGCCGGCATAGAGCAGGCCTACCAGAATCAGGAACAGTCCCAGCGGCAAAAACAGCTTCAGGCGACTCATGATGAGCCGGCCTCCGACCCACGCCCGGCAACAGGCATGCCCGCCTGACCACCAGCTCTGGCAGGCGTCTGCACGCCATCAAGACGCCCCTGATCGCGCAGCCGACGGCGTTGATAGCGCTTGTCCCGAATGGCCCAGACACCACCCAAAGCCATCAGCAGAGCACCGAGCCAGATCCAGCGCACCATTGGCTTGTCGTGCACGCGCACCGACCAGGCACCGCCACCCAGCGGGTCCCCCAGCGCCAGATAAATGTCACGGTCCAGACGTGGCCGGATCGCCGCCTGCGTCATCACAATATCGCGCACGAAGTAGTGGCGCTTCTCCGGATACAGCATATAGCTGCGATTGCCCTTCTGGACTTCAATGGTCGCGCGATCCGCAATGAAGTTCGGGCCCTGCCGCTCCCGGACATTCTGCAGCGTGTAGATTCGCTCCCCGACCTGAACCGGCTGGCCGGGCGCCATGCGCACATCCTGCTCCACCGAGTAATGACTGGTGATGCCAACGCCAATGACAGCGAAGGCAAAGCCAACGTGCGCAATCAACATGCCCCAGTGGGCACGCGGCGGACGGCTCAACCCCTGCCAGCGATAACCGGCCCGCTGCCACAGGTCCTTCAGATGCGGTAACAGCACCCAGAGCCCCAGTGTGGTGGCCAGCACAGCTTGCCAGTGCAGCACCCCGGCGAAGATCAGCGGCAGCACCAGCCCAAGCACCACACTGGCCAACAGAACCCAGCGCAGCTCCTGCCACAGATGTGCAAAGCTGGTCTGCTTCCAGCGCGAGAACGGCGCCAGTCCGAGAACCATGGTCAGCATCACCATCAGCGGCACGAACACGGCATTGAAGAAAGGCGGCCCGACTGACAGGCGCCCACCGGTCAGCCACTCGTACGCCAACGGATACAAGGTGCCGATGAACACACCGGCCAGCGCAGCAACCAGCAACAGGTTATTCAATAACAGCATCACTTCCCGTGACGGACCGCTGTAGCCACTGTGCCCGCTGATCGCCGGCGCCCGAACCGCGTACAGCAGCAATGAACCGCCAACAACGATGATCAGGAACGCCAGAATGAACAGGCCACGCTCCGGATCGACGGCAAAGGAATGCACCGAGGTCAACACGCCGGAACGCACGATGAACGCACCGAGCAGGCTCAGCGAGAAGGTGGCAATGGCGAGCAGCACTGTCCAGCTCTTGAACGCGCCACGCTTCTCGGAGACGGCCAGGGAATGAATCAGAGCCGTGCCGGTCAACCAGGGCATGAACGACGCGTTCTCCACCGGATCCCAGAACCACCAGCCGCCCCAGCCCAGCTCGTAGTAGGCCCACCAGCTGCCCAGAGCAATACCTACTGTCAGGAAAGCCCAGGCGACATTGGTCCAGGGCCGCGACCAACGTGCCCAGGCGGCATCAAGCTTGCCGGTCAACAGTGCGGCAATGGCGAAAGCAAAGGCCACCGAAAATCCAACGTAGCCGGCATACAGCATCGGCGGGTGCACGATCAGACCAAAGTCCTGCAACTGCGGATTCAGATCGGCACCATCCTGCGGCACGATCGGCAGGGTGCGATCAAACGGGTTGCTGGTCATCAGCATGAAGAGCAGAAAGCCAACGGAGATCAGCCCCATGATGCCGAGCACCCGGCTGCTGATGACGATGGGCAGGTGCTTGCTGCGCAGCGCCACGGCCAGTGTCCAGCCAGCCATCACCAGCGTCCAGAGCAGGAACGACCCTTCATGGGCACCCCAGATGGCGCTGACCTTGTAGTAAACCGGGAGCAACGTGTTTGAGTTGTTGGCGACATAGGCCACCGAAAAGTCATCGGTGACGAACGCGATCAGCAGGCAGATGAAGCTGATCAGCGTAAAGACGAACATACCGGTGGCGAGCGAGAAAGCGCTCTGCATCCAGAACAGGTCGCGCCGCCAGGCGCCGATCAGTGGTAGCGTGCCCAGTGCGACCGCCAGCCCAAGAGCCAGCCACAATGCGAATTGTCCGATTTCAGGAATCATCAGTCGTCGTACTGCGCGCTGCGGGCCGCAGCCTGCGCTGCCTTGGCATTGTTGTGGATATCCATGATCTCGGCCGGCACATAGGTTTCATCGTGCCGCGCCAGCACTTCCTCGGCAATGAACATCCGATTCTCATCGAGGCGTCCGGTGGCAATCACACCCTGCCCTTCACGGAACAGCGCCGGCAGCAGGCCGCTGTAGCGAACCCGGAAGTCGGAACCATCCATGTCGCTGACCACGAATTCAACATCAACGCCCTCGGTATCAGGTCGGGAGATGGAGCCATCCGCAACCAGCCCGCCGACCCGAATGCGCACACCCTCTGGTGCCGCGCCGGCGACCACTTCTTCCGGTGTGTAGAACAGGTTGATGTTCTCGCTCAACGCGTTGAGCACCAGACCAGCAGTCACCGCCACACCAGTCAGTGCAAACAGCACCGTGATCAATCGGTTACGTCGTACCGGATGCATGTCAGTTCCTCACTCCTCAGCTCGTCTCTTGTGCGTGCTGCGGGCCACTGCCCGCAGCCGCATCCACCGCTTCCCGCGCCTGCGCCCGACGTTGCTGCTGCCATTGCTGATGCAGCAGGCGACGGTGATAAAGCACCGGCACCAGCGCATTAGCCGTCAATACCAGCAGGGCAAGGCCGTAGGATGCCCACACGTACAACGCATGCCCATCCATAGCCAGCAATTCGGCAAAGCTGTCAAAACTCATGATGCTGCTCCCGGTAGCGCGCCGCGCTGCGCCACCAGCTCTGACACCCAGCGCGTACGGTGTTCCCGACGCAGAATCTCACCACGCACGCCCTGAAACAGCACCGCCACAAAGAACGCATAAAAGCCAATAACCGTGATCAGCAGCGGTATCCACATCTCAGGCGGCATGGCGGGCGCCGCCGTCAGCCGAAAGGTGGCGCCCTGATGCAGGGTCAGCCACCAGTTGACCGAATACTTGATAATTGGAATATCAATCATGCCGACGATGGCCAGGATGGCGCAGGCTTTACCCGCCGTCTCTTCCCGCGCAATCGCCTGACGCAGGGCAATGACGCCGAAATACAGAAACAACAGGACCAGCATCGCGGTGGTGCGCGCGTCCCAGACCCACCAGGTGCCCCAGGTCGGCACACCCCAGATGGCACCAGATGCCAGCGCCAGTGCGGTGAAGGAAGCCCCAATCGGGGCAGCAATCTTGATCACCATATCAGCCAGCTTCATGCGCCAGACCAGCAGGATGACCCCGGCAATACCCATGGTGATGAAAATGGACTGTGCCAGCATGGCGCTCGGCACATGTACGTAAATGATTCGGAAACTGTTGCCCTGCTGATAATCGGGTGGCGCGAAGGCCAGCCCCCAGACAAAACCGGCAACGATGCAGAGAATGCCGATGGGCAGCAACCAGCGTATCCAGCTCGCAGCGATGTCATAAAACCAGCGCGGTGAGCCCAGCTTGTGCCAAAGCTGCTTGATCCAGGTCCACATGGTCGGTTACTGCTCCATTCCGATTCGCAGCGCAGCCGCGGTGGCGAAGGGTACCAGCGTACAGGCCAGCGCCAGAATCGCTGCCAACCATTTAATCTGCGCCGCCGGGTCCAAACCATCCGTAACTACCGTAATCGCCCCAGCCCCCATGATCAGTACCGGCACGTACAGCGGCAGAATCATCAGCGCCAGCAACAGCCCGCCCCGGCGCAGGCTGACGGTCAACGCCGCTCCCATGCCGCCCAGCAGGCTCAGCACTGGCGTGCCCAGCAGCAGCGTCAGCATCAGCGTCCCCACCGCATGCGAGGGCAGATACAGCCAGAGCGCTGCCAATGGCGCAATCAGAGTCAGCGGCAGGCCTGTCATCAGCCAATGGGCCAGGGTTTTGGCCAACACCCCGACAAACAGGGGCTGCATATGCAGATTGAACTGTTCCAGGGTTCCATCATCGTAATCGCGCCGGAACATACCATCCATGGCCAGCAGAATCGCCAGCAGCGCCAGCACCCAGAGCACACCGGCTGCAATCAGCGCCAGGGTGTTGGGTCCGGGACCGACACCCATGGGAAACAACGCAATTCCGATCAGATAGAACATCAGTGGATTGACCAGTTCCCCAGGCGCCCGGACCGCAGCCAGCAGATCACGACGCAACTGCCCACTGAACAATCGCCAGAGGTGTCCCTGCGGCGCCGAGTCATCGGTTCCAACCAGAGTGCTCACAAGCGCACGGCCCCCAGATCCAGCAGACGACTCTGGGTCAGGCCCAGGCCCTGGTGCGTGGCACAAAGTACGGCACCGCCGCTGTCTATGCGTGCCACCAGCAAGCCGCGCAAGACTTCCGCACCAGCAGTATCCAGCGCAGTCAGCGGCTCATCCAGTAACCAAAGCAGCGCGCCGCCCGGCGCCAGATGCAAGTGCAGGCGAGCCAGGAGCACACGGCGCTGCTGACCCGCCGACAGCCTGTGACAGGGTGTGTCGTCGTAACCGGCAAGCCCGACAGCAGCCAGGGCGGCTTCCAGCGTGATCCGGTCTGACGGCAAGTGCTGCAATGTCTGATACCAATTCAGGTTCTCGAGCGGCGTCAACAGCAGATTCAGGCCAACCCGGTGCCCCTGATACAGCAGCCGCTCCGACAGCGTCAGCCCGCCCTCAAAGTCCGGGTTCAGGCCAGCCAGCGCACGCAACAACGTGGTCTTGCCACTGCCGTTGGGTCCCCGTAGTTCCACCAGATCGCCAGGCAACAGCTGGATGTCCAGGTCGGTGAAAAGCACACGACCGTCCCGCTCGCAAAACAGACGCTGCGCGTCCAGGAGCAGAGGGGTAGATTCCGGCGCGCTGGTCAGGGTGGCCACCATATGGCGCGCATTATAACGACCCGCGCGCACTTTTACCGGCTAACGAGTACTGTAAATACCGAAACCTGCCTGATTGAGCCGAACCCGCCAGCCGCCATCGGCGCTTTGCAGCTGACAGTTCTGCTGCAAAACCGGCACCACGTCGCCGAGCGGCGGCAGGTCGAGTGTCTCCGTTGCGAGGCCCGGGTTCAGCGCGACCAGCAGGTGCGCTCCACGTCGATACAGCAGCGCACCGCTCTTTGCCGGACATTCCAGCAGCGCCAGTTCGGCAGCCGGTGCCAGATCCGCCTCGGTACTGCGCAGGTAAATCAGGCGTTCTACGTGGTGCCAGAGGCCGTTACGATCGGCCCGCAGCGTTGCCACGTCTGGCCGGTCGGCATGGGTATCCTGAGGCAGCGCAGGATCCGGCTTGACGCTGGAGAAGCCGCCATCAGGCCCAGGCTCCCACATCATCATGGCGCGTCCCGCACTGCCGGCAAAGGGTCCGCCCGGCGCATCCATACCTGGCACTGCCCGCATGCCAATTTCTTCACCATAGTAGAGCCAGGGCAGTTGCGGCCAGGTCAGCATGAAACCGAAAGCCAGCTTGAGCCGCGCTTCGGGCAGTTGTGCGCCTGGATCGGCCTGCAGGCGCCCGATCGCTGCACCCCCGGTTGGAATCGCGATCAGGCAACTGTCGTCGCAACGCCGATATTGCCATTGAAACCGGCGCTCGAAGGCCGAAAAGTCCGTACGTGGCCGCCGGAAATAGCCCGCGGGTCCATACAACAGCGCCTGTCCACTGCCGCTGTGCCCGGCATCCAGATCCAGATCGAATCCGGCATCAGCTGCGAGTTCCGGCTGCCCCCAGCACGCCAACAGAGCCCGATCGGGGAACCGCGACCTGATTGACGACGTGATCGTCCGCCACAGGTGTCGATTGGCAGTCGCGTCTGGATCGGCAGCGACCAGAGCAGCCGGGTCGAGCACACGCAGCGCATCCACACCGGACTCGAGCCAGTGACTCAGCAACGCTTCCAGAGCCTGCCGGTTTGCACTCGGGCCCGGATCACTGAGCGATGCCTGCCAGGTCTCACTGACCCGGGCAAACCCGTAGTTCAGCCGCGCCTGACCGGGGTGCGTCACCCAGCCATAGCTGCCCAGCGTAGCGCTCGCAGGCGTAAAGCGAATGCCCGCGGCTTCCTGGTAATACGGGTCCGGATGCCAGATAAAGCGCTGTGCTGCTGCCGACGCCTGCTGTGCCTGCTGGAACAGCGCGCTGTCGATCGACAGGTGGCCGACCAGCACGTCCAACGCCACGCGGATGTCGCGCTCATGTGCCGCGTCGATCAAAGCGCTGAGCGCTTCCTGACCGCCAAGCCGGGACTCCACCGCCAACGGATCCGTGATGTCCCAGTTGCCATGGCGGCCAGCAGACGGGAACACGGGACCGAGAACGATCAGGTTGACGCCAAGCGCTGCCAGATAATCAAGGCGATCCCGAACACCGGCCAGGTCGCCATAACCATCGCCCGAGCCGTCGGCAAAGGTCGCCGGAACCAGCTCATAGGCTACCGCGTGTTGCAGCCAGCGAAGCCTGTCGGTCGCTCTTGCATCCGAATGCTCACCTGCCATCACGTGCCCTCCCGATTCCGCCATGTCTGTCCCAAACACTGTGCACGAGCCAGGCGGGTGATGTCACCTGACCGGCGTACCTACCGGCCGCAACACATAACAGGGCTCATATTGTTGACCGGGCAGCTTCATCCGGCCGTCTCTGACAAACGCCTGCAACAGGTTATCCAACAACTGCATCAGGGCGGGATCACCCTGAATCTCGAAAGGTCCTTTCTCGGCAATCATTCGAATGCCGTGCTCTTTGACGTTACCGGTCACTATGGCAGAAAACACCCGTCGCAGATGCGCAGCCAGCTCATGCGCCGGCAGGTCTGCGCTGATCGGCAACAGGGCCACCGCATCGTGGGTGACCTCAAACGGCTGCTGAAAAGCATCGGGCACGCGCAGCAGCCAATTGAAGTAATAGGCATCCCCGGTGTGACGCCGCTGTTCCTGCACCGATCGCATACCTCGACCAATGCGCTGCGCCACCGCCGCCGCATCGCCAACAATAATCTCATAGCGCTCTGCGGCTTCTGGCCCGAGCACTGTACGCAACATTTTATCAAGCTCGGAAAAGTATCCGGCACTGCTGGCCGGTCCGGAGAACACCAACGGAAACTGCTGTTCGCGGTTGGCAGGATCGAGCAACAGCCCGAGCAGATAGAGCACTTCTTCCACCGTGCCTACGCCACCGGGAAACACGATCATGCCATGCCCCATGCGGACAAAGGCTTCCAGGCGCTTCTCAATATCAGGCAGCACCACCAGCTGGCGCACCATGGGATTGGGCGGCTCAGCCGCAATGATGCCGGGCTCAGTCAGGCCGATATAGCGCGCGCCATCCACGCGCTGCTTGGCGTGGCCAATGGCGGCACCTTTCATCGGACCCTTCATCGCCCCCGGGCCACAGCCGGTACAGATATCGAGGCCGCGCAAACCCAGGTGATAGCCAACTTCCTTGGTGTATTCGTATTCCTCGCGCGAAATGGAATGCCCGCCCCAACACACCACCAGGTTGGGCCGCAACTTGGGTGTCAGCACCTGAGCCTGTTTCAGAATGTGGAACACAGCATCGGTGATGCCCGACGGTGTTCCCATGTCGAACCGCTGGCTGTGCTCGATTTCAGTTCCGATATAGACGATGTCGCGCAGCACCGAGAACAGATGCTGCCGGATCCCCTCGATCATCCGACCGTCGACAAACGCGCTGGCCGGCGCACCCTTGATTCTGAGCTTCAATCCACGGGTTCGCTGAACGATGTCGACATTGAAGTCATGGAAGGCGGCAAATATCTCAGCGGCGTCATCGGACTCGCTGCCCGTATTCATTACGGCCAGTGCACAACGCCGAAACAACGCCAGCATGTCCGAATTGGCCTGCGTGCTGAGCGCCTGCACCTCTCGCTGCGACAACAGATCAAGCGTGCCATGCGGACTGACCTGTACCACGCGTCCGATGCGACGGTCATCGACCCTGGATTGACCCCTGGCTTTAACGTCCATGTACCCTGCTTCCTGTCAGCGCTTCTAATCGCCCACTAGGGTACCTCTGAACGACGCCTTGTGTCCTCTGCGTGGACTTAAGCGTGCAGATGCCTGAGCAGCCTTAAGCGCCCTGCCTGACTGCCACCTGTGCGGGCGCGAGGAACTGACTGCGAAAATCGCTTTCCGCTAGCGGCCGGCCGAAGTAAAAGCCTTGCATCTGATCACAGCCCCAGCTTGTCAGACGGGATGCCACAGCTGCGGTCTCCACGCCTTCAGCCACCACACTCAGGCCAAGGTTGTGCGCCAGCTCGAGCATACTCTTGACGATCTGAGCATCCACCTCAGAGGTCAGCATATTGGTGACAAAACAGCGGTCGATCTTCAACTCGTCGGCGGGAATGTCGCGAAAGTGGGCAAAGGACGAGTAGCCGGTGCCAAAGTCATCGATCGAAATGCGGATACCCAAAGCCCGCAAACGACTGAGCAGCGCTAACACGGCTTTGGAGTCATGCATGATGCCCGACTCTGTGACTTCCAGCGTCAAGCGCTCCGGGGGCATGTCAAAAATGGCCAAGCCATCCTGTACCTCAAGCAGAATTTTATCGCTGGTCAAGGCCGCAGCCGGAACGTTGACCGACAGCGTCAAGGGACGCTGCCAGGTCATGCACCGTGCCATGCTGGCTTTAAGCACATACCAGGTCAGCGGCAGAATCAGACCATTGGCCTCAGCTTGGGGAATGAAATCATCCGGCATCGTCAAGTCATGGCCTGGCCGGTTCCAGCGCAGCAACGCCTCCGCACCAATAACCCGACCGACTGAGTCGACCTTCGGCTGAAAGTAGGGCTCGAACTCGCCGGCCTCCAGTGCCTGTGCCATCATCAGGTGCCGTTGCCACCCAGAGGCCACTGATGACAGGGCATGACCCTGATCAATGACCGGCTCCCCAAGCTGACGCGAGCGAATCATTGCCGCATGGGCGCGGCGCAGCAACACGGTGCCTTCATCATGAGCAACCGGCGTCAGTGCGGCACCCAGGCAAAGCCGCAACTGCAGCGGACGACCTTCCAGACGCAGCCGCTCATCACAGATGCGCTGAACCTTGGACAACGCCAGTTCCAAGTGGCCGATGCCATTCAGGGCAGGCAGCAGAAACGCCAGCGTGTCCGTATTGGCCTGAATGACCAGATCCTGGCGCCTCAGCTCGGACTCCAGCGCCAGCCGGAGATTGGAAACCAGCGCTTCGGTTTCAGCATAGCCAAGCGCCAGTCCCATTTGTTCGTATTGCGGAATGCTCAGCAGGACCATCGCATGCTGACCACCGGACACAACAGCTGATGATTGCAGCCATGCGTCGACCTGTCCCCCCAACTCACTGTGCATAAAACCCGCCCACCGAGTCAGAGATAATAGTCTTCCGCATTGATGCCGAACGCACCTGGCGGCAGCTCGCGTTTGATGTGGAGCGCCTTGCGAGAGGCTTCCTGCAGATCGATGCTCTGCGGCTCAGGCAAAGGCTGCTTCTGGGCATCCAGCACAACCACCACCTTGGGCCGCAGACGCCGGGAAGAATTTTGTGCCACTACAATTGCTACAGGTCCATGGCTCAGTTCCACCAAAGCACCTGTCGGAAACAGACCAATGGCCTGGATCAACTGCTCGACCAGGGCGCCTTGAAACGCTGCGTCGGAGTGCTTTGCCAGTTCCTGCATGGCTTCATAGGAGGAACGTGCCTGGGCATAGGGACGTGCAGTGATCATCGCATCATAGGCATCGACCAAACCGGCGATGCGTGCGCCAAGCGAAATGTCATCACCGCGAAACCCCGACGGATAACCAGAGCCGTCATGCCGCTCGTGATGACCGGCTATGATGCCGAGCACCTGCGGGCTGACACCGCCTGCACTGGCGATCTTGACACTCTCTTCCACATGACTGCGCACCAACTCCGTTTCGGACAGGCTGAGCTTTTCCGGCTTGGCCAGCAGTTCCCGGGGCAGCATGACCTTGCCGACATCAAGCAGCAGGCCACCGAGCGCAAGATCACGGATCAAGACACGATCCAGGCCCAGATGCCGACCCAGCATGCTGGCCCAGACCGCTGTCGAGATGCTATGGCTGTAGGTGTAGTCATCTTTCTTCTTGATGCGAATCAGGGCCGCCAGTGCGTCCTTGTTGCGTAGCACACTGGCAACAATGGGATCAGCCACTGCGATCAGGTTATCCAGCGTGGGTAGTTCCCCATTACGGACACGTGCAAACTCCCGAGTCACCTCGTCAACAAACCCATCCAGATCGCGACGCACCGCGTTGAACTCATCGCGCATGGAACGCGTGTCCTGATAGCGATCAGGCCGCCACTGCGGTTCGCGATTCATGCCAAAGCCTTGCCGGGCTGGCGCTTGCAGCTCGACAACCTCACCGATGTCTCTCGTTCGCCGCCGGGCATCGGATCCAGGTGCTACCGCAAGTTCACGAGCAGATGTCCCGCCTCGCTTGTTGCGCCGCGGATCCACCCAGACATGGTTGCAGTACACCGCAAGCTGCTGTAGCTCACGGGTTTCTCGAAGAAAGAAGCCCTGCACCAGAAATGGCGTCTCCAACCAGGGACGGTCCAACGCTGCGACAAACATGCCCATCTCAAGTTGATCGACACGCAGCTGTACAAGACCTTCGCCCTTGCGGGCCGTCTTTCCTGCATCGCCCGGCTCAAACTCAATCAAGCCCAAATCCCGACTGCCACTCATGACGCCATCCTCTGCTTCTGGAGCGCCTGCCCGCTCAATGCAGGCAACACGCCATATCCTTGGCATTGCTGCCTTTACGTCTCCATTAGGTCTAGTCCAATGACCGGGTACAGGCTAGCGCAGGCACGCGAACAGAATGTGACGCTGTTCTCGTTTTTACTGGGAACGCACAGTTTTAAGACAGGCTGCTACAGATTGCCTACTTCACGCAGGGGCAATGGCGGCGCATCGTTTAACTCTGCATCGCTGATTAGACCTGGCGTCAGCTCTGCCAGCGGCACCAGCACAAAGCGCCGCTCGTACATATGCGGATGCGGCACCGTCAGCTCGGGTTGCGACCAGCGCTCACCATCTATCAGGAGCAGATCCAGATCCAGCGTGCGCGCCCCCCAGCGCGCCCGCCGTACGCGACCAGCCACATGCTCCAGGGCCTGGCAGTGTGTCAACAGCATCAATGCCGGCAGGTCCGTCTCCAAACGGGCCACGGCATTGAGATAGGCGCCTTGACCCTCTGGCCCCCCTACGGGTGGTGATTCGTAAACTGTGGACACTTGCAATGGGCCCAGTTCACGCAAGGCCCGGACGGCATCA
>SKXG01000348.1 GCA_007128525.1 Pseudomonadales bacterium
CGCCGCGGATATCGCAGCCAATGCAGGTTTTGCCATGGGTGCGCGGACCGAGCGAGGCGGGATCGGGAAGCACCTTTTTGAGGAATTGGATGGGAGGGATTTTCACACCCCCGCCCAAATCGATCGGCTCGATGCTCGTCATGCCGACGTTCTGCAGCACTTCCAGGTGTTTGAGGTAGTTGGCTGAGAAGCTCATCCAGAACTGTGCCTTCTCCAGGGTCGGGTAGTGCTTGACCAGCGACTCCAGTTCTTCGTGATACATGCGATAGATGTCGTAAGTGCCGACGTTCTCCGGACAGTCGAACGGTTGCGAGTGACTCATCGCCGGTGTTTCCACAAACTGCCCGTTTTCCCAATGCCGGCAGGGCAGCGTCACTTCCCGAATGTTGATTTCCGGGTTGAAGTTGGTGGCGAAGGGATAGCCGTGGTCACCGCCGTTGACATCGATGATGTCCAGCTGACGCAACTCATCAAGATAGTGCTTTGCCACGTAGGCGGTGAAGACATTGGTGGCGCCCGGATCAAAGCCGCTGCCGAGCAATGCCATCAGGCCGGCTTTGCGGAACGCCTCCTGGTACTGCCACTGCCAGCTGTACTCAAATTTGGCGGTTTCGCGTGGCTCGTAGTTGGCCGTGTCCAGATAGTGCACGCCTGTCTTCAGACAGGCGTCCATGATGGCCAGATTCTGATAGGGCAGCGCAACGTGAATGACCATGAAAGGTTTTTCCTGCTCCAGCAGGCGGGTCACGGCGTTTGCGTCTTCGGCATCAACCTCTACGGTTTTGATTGGCCGGTCGATGCGTGCAGCGATCTCGTCACAGCGCGCCAGCGTCCGGCTTGCCAGGACGATCTCGTCAAACACCTCGGACAACTCGGCGCACTTGTGCGCGACCACGTTGCCGACACCCCCTGCACCAAAAATGATCACTTTCGCCACGGTCTCTCCTTGTGAATCCTGCAATAACTGGTGCGTTGACGAGTCCTGATGCGCTGCATCAGCGCTCGAAATAGGTATAGCCGCGCAGGCTGGCGGAAAAAGCTTCCATCATCTGCTGCCGCATGGCCACCGAGATCCGGCCCGAGCGCACGGCCTGCTCGGCACTGTTGCGGAAGCGTTCTAACATAGATTGTGGGTGGTATTCGACATAGCTCAGGACGTCGGCGATGCAGTCGCCGTAGAACTCCTTGATGAAGTCGAAGCTGCCGTCTTCATTTACGCGCACGCTGACGACGTTGGTATCCCCGAACAGGTTGTGCAGATCGCCCAGCGTTTCCTGATAGGCACCGACCAGGAACACGGCCAGATGGTATTCCTCGCCATCGCGCAGCGGATGCAGGGGCAGCGTGGTCATCTCGCCATTGGGATTGGCGAAGCGGTCGATCTTGCCGTCGCAGTCGCAGGTCAGATCCGCCAGTATCGCCTGCCGGACGGGTTTTTCGTTCAGACGTTCGATCGGCATGATCGGGAACAGCTGATCAATGGCCCAGATGTCAGGCAGCGATTGAAACACGCTGAAGTTGCCGTAGTAGGTGTCGCACAGCAGTTCCGGCAGCACTTCCAGCTCCGGCGAAATACGGCGGGCCTCCGGCAGCAGCCGTGCAATACGGTACAGCGTGGCCCGGTAGTAGCTGTCAGCCAGCGCGCGCTCGCGCAACGTCAGCTGGCCATGACGAAACAGCTCGTAGACTTCATCCCGATAGTAGATGGCGTCGTTCAGGCTCTCCTGCAGGTTCTGCGGCTTGACCTGTTCCAGCACGCTGGCGAGGTTGATCGTCAGCTCGGGTGCGTCCTCCGGCAGTTGGTCCGGCAGGCTTGTGGTTTCCGGCGAGCGCACATCCAGGATGTTGAACAGCAACAACGATGAGTAGGCAACTGTGGCGCGGCCGGATTCGGTGATCAGTACCGGGTGCGCAACTTCCTGCGGGTCCAGCGTCTCGGCCACGGTCTCGATAATGTCGATGCAGTACTCATCGAGCTTGTAGTTCATGCTGTGCGTGCTATTGGTTGCCGTGCCGTCGTAGTCCACGCCCAGGCCACCGCCGAGGTCCAGAAAGCCCATCGGCGCGCCTTCCTCAACCAGGTTGACGTAGTAGCGGCAGGCTTCCAGCACGCCGAGGCGGATGTTCCGGATGTTCGGGATCTGCGAGCCCAGGTGCACGTGCAGCAGTTGCAGGCAGTCGAGCATGTCGGCGGCTTTGAGCAGGTCGATGATCTCGATCAGCTGTGCCGGGGTCAGGCCGAAGATACTTTGTTCGCCGCTGTCGGCGGCCCAGTGGCCATCCACCTTGGCAGAGAGCTTCATGCGCACGCCAATCAGGGGCCGGATGCCGAGCGCCCGACTGCGCTCGATAATGATGGGTACTTCTGCAGGGGTTTCCGCGACGAAAAAGCAGCGCCGGCCCATCTGTATGGCGTACAGGCCAAGTTCGATAAATTCGGCATCCTTGTAGCCGTTGCAGATGATCAGGCTGTCGTTGTCCCGCAGTTGCGACAGCGCGATGATCAGCTCGGCCTTGCTGCCGGCTTCCAGGCCATGATTGTAACGGGCGCCAAAAGAGGCAATCTCGTCAATGACGTGGAACTGCTGGTTGACCTTGATCGGAAATACGCCGCGGTAGTGGTTCTGGTAGCCGGCCTTGTCGATGGCGCGGGCAAAGGCGTCGTTGAGCAACGAAATCCGATGGTCAAGCAGGTTCTCAATGCGCAGCACCACAGGCATTTCCAGGCCGCGGGCCTTCATGCCGGCGACGATGTCCATCAGCGGCACGCGCACTTTGCGGTCTGCGAACGGCACCGAGACACAAACCTGGCCATCAGCCGTCACGTCGAAGTAGTCGGCGCCCCACTCGCGAATACCGTACAGCTCGGCGCTCGCCTCAGGGGACCACTCGTCCAGACCAAGGCGTTGCAGCGGTGTCATTGGCGGCAGGCTGGGTCTTGTGGGTGAGGCATTCATCGTCTGTGCTGCTCCTGTCGGTGTTCTAGGCTGGCCCGCCAGGGACGGCTTCCCGTTGTAGAGCGGTGCCGTATCAGCGGCCGCTCAGCATCCTGCTGGGTCGAGCCTGCGGATTGTGCGGATTTTGGCGAGCAAGGGAAGGGCGGGCTAAGGATTTTTTACCCAGTCTGATCTTCGCCAAGGTGCTGTGCCCGGACGTGCGAGCCGTGCATTATTGCGCCTCGGTGAACCAAATAATAACAGGCGCCTGCCTGGCGTCGTGGAGACAGGAGCGCATGAGTATGCATGGTACATGGATTGATCGCGGATTGGCGTTGCGGCGAGGCGCCGCGACAGCCGCCGTTCTGCTGGCTTTGCTGGGTTTGTCCGGCTGTTCGCCGCAGGAGACCGAGACTGCAGAAGCCGAGACTTCAGAGACCGCGGCGGCCGCGAACGATGACCGCCTGCTGGCACAGACACAGGCCGGCACCCTGGAGGGCTTCCGACAGGATGGCGTGGTCAAGTTCAAGGGCGTGCACTACGGGGCTTCCACAGCGGACAGTGGCCGCTTTCTGCCACCGCAGCCCGTTCCGGCCTGGGAGGGTGTTCGCGACGCCTCTGAATTTGGGCCGATCTGCCCACAGACCGGCATCGTGGCCACCGGCGCCGACGACAGTTATGTCGTGGGGCCGATTCCGGAGCTGCCACAAAGCGAGGACTGCCTGGTCCTGAATGTCTGGACGCCGGCGCTGGACGGGCAGCGTCCAGTGATGGTCTGGCTGCACGGCCGGGGCTTTCGTGAAGGGGCGGGCTCGGAAGGCTGGTATGACGGAACCGGGCTCGCCCGCCATGGCGACGTGGTGACCATTACGCTGAACCATCGACTGAACGGTTTTGGTTATCTGCACCTGGGCGGCCTGGGTGGCGAGCAGTTCGAGAACTCCGGGGTTGCCGGGATGCTGGACATTGTCCTGGCGCTTGAGTGGGTGCGCGACAACATCGAGGCCTTTGGCGGTGACCCGGACAATGTGACCATCTTCGGTGAGTCCGGCGGTGGCTTCAAAGTCAGCACGCTGATGGCCATGCCGGAAGCCGAAGGCCTGTTCCACAAGGCCATCATTCAGAGCGGGGCGGCGTTGACCTCTATGGCGCCAGAGGTGGCCGATGCCAATGCCAGGCTGTTGCTGGCCGAGCTGGGTCTTGAGACAGATCAACTGGAAGCGCTGCAGTCGGTGCCCTTCGAGGAGATCAGCGAAGCGATCGTCGCCATCGAGCGGCGGCAGGAAGGAGGGATGCCCGGTTCACGGGATGGATTCGGCTTTGCGCCAGTGGTGGGCAGCAGCGCGTTTCCGCACCATCCATTCGAGCCGCAGCCGTCGCCGCATGCGCATGACGTTGCGGTAATGATTGGCACGACGCTGCACGAGATGACACTGCTGTCGCTGGGCGATCCGCATCGCGGTGATTTGAGCGAGTCTGAGTTGCAGGCGCGGATGACGCAGATGATTGGCGAGGAGCCGACTGCGGAACTGCTGGAGATCTACCGTGCGGACTTTCCCGACGCAACGCCCTGGGATCTGTACATCGCCTTTCTCAGTGATCGGGTGTTCCGGATTCCGTCCATTCGGCTGGCCGAGCGCCAGTCTGCAGTAAGCGAGCAGCCCGTGTACAAGTACCTGTTCACCTGGGAATCCGACTTCGGCGACCCGCCGATGCGCGCCGCCCATGCGCTGGAGATTCCGTTTGTATTCGGTACGGCGGACGTGGTGCCGCTGACCGGCAGCCGTCCGGGCCAGGATGCGCTGACGCGTATGGTTCAGGGTGCCTGGGCGGCCTTTGCTCATCATGGCAGCCCCGGTCACGCCGATCTGCCCGAATGGGCGCCCTACGACACGGATGCCCGATTCACGATGATCTTGGACGTACCGAGCTGGCCGAGTGAAGATCCGCTGGGTGCGGCCAGGGCAGCCTGGGAGACCATACCGCTGGACTAGCCGGCTGTTGAAAAACGGGGATGAGGTAAGCGACGGAATTTTGCGCGTGGTGCGTAAATTCAGATGCGATTCTCTAGGAATTTGAGCCCCACATCTAACCTCTCCCCGTGGGCTCAGGGCGGCCAATGGCCGCCCTCTTTGTTTATTCCGAGTGGTTTATGGCGTGGTGATGTCTTTGGCGTGGCTTTGCTCGCCGGGGCAGGTCGCTCGCCGGGGCGCGTCAGTCGTACAGGTGGCAGGCGATCAGGCGGCCATCATCGCGCGGTCTGAGCGCGGGCGTCTCCGTTTTGCACTCCGGCATGACTTTCGGGCAACGCGGATGGAAGTGGCAGCCGGATGGCGGGTTGCGCACGCTGGGAACTTCACCGGTGACAATCTGCTGTGGCCGGGACGCTTCAATCACCGGATTGGCGACGGGTACAGCGGCCAGCAGGGCCTCGGTGTACGGATGCCGGGGTGTGTCGAACAGTGGGTCGCGATCGGCAATTTCGACGATGCGTCCCAGATACATGACGGCCACACGGTTGCTGATGTGGCGCACCACGGACAGGTCGTGCGCGATGAACAGGTAGGTCAGCCCGAGCTGTTCCTGCAGGTCCATCATCAGGTTGACCACCTGCGCCTGAATGGATACGTCGAGCGCGGATACCGGCTCATCGCAGATTAACAGGCTGGGATCCAGGGCCAGAGACCGGGCGATACCGATGCGCTGACGCTGGCCGCCGGAGAATTCGTGTGGATAGCGATCGGCCATGTCCGGCAACAGACCCACCAGTGCCATCAGCTCACGAACCCGTGCCTTGTACTTGACCTTGTCGCCGGCCAGACCGTGGACCACCAGCGGCTCGCCGATGATGTCACGGACCCGCATGCGTGGGTTCAGTGACCCGAACGGATCCTGGTAGACCATTTGCATGCGGCGCCGAATCGGCCGCATCTGGGCCTGGCTGTAGTGGGTGATATCGACGCCTTCGAACAGGATCCGGCCGGCGGTCACGGGCTGCATGCGCAGCGCGGCCAGTGCGGTGGTCGACTTGCCGCAGCCGCTCTCGCCAACCAGGCTGAACGTCTCGCCGCGGCGCAGGCTGAAGGAGACGCCATCGACGGCCTTGATGCTGCCGACCTGGCGATTCAACAGACCTTCGGTGACCGGAAAGTGCACTTTCAGGTCGTCGACCTGCATCAGTGTCTCGTCAGCCGGATCGGCGTGCGGCATCTCGGTAGCGGCGTCACTCATAGCCGTAACAGGCCCTCAAATGCTGTGGTGCGATGGGTTCCAATGGCGGCGGCGCCTGACGGCACTCATCCCGGGCATACGGACAACGCGGCGCGAAGGCGCAACCGGGCGGCAGGTTGGCCAGGTCCGGCGGCTGGCCGGGAATGGTCTGCAGTCGTTTGCCGGGGTCGCCGTCAAGCGATGGCACAGACGCCATCAAACCCTGCGTGTACGGGTGCTGCGGATTGGCATACAGCTCGTGAGCCGGCGCCGTTTCCACCACGCGGCCGCCGTACATCACCGCCACCCGGTCGGCATAACGCGCGACGACACCGAGATCGTGCGTGATCAAAATCTGTGCGGCGCCGGTTTCCCGGGTCAGATCCTTGAGCAGCGCCAGAATCTGCGCCTGCACTGTCACGTCGAGCGCCGTGGTGGGCTCGTCAGCGATGATCAGCTTTGGGTCGCAGGCCAGCGCCATGGCGATCATCACGCGCTGGCGCATACCGCCGGAAAAATGGTGCGGATAGCTGTCGAGGCGGTCTTCCGGGTCCGGTATGGACACCCGCTGCAGCAGTGTCACGGCCCGGCGTCTGGCTTCACGCCAACTCAGGCCCTGATGCAGCACCATGGGTTCTGCCACCTGCTTGCCAATGGTCAGTACCGGGTTCAGCGACGACATGGGTTCCTGAAAAATCATTGCGATGCGATTGCCGCGCACCTTGCGCATCTGCGCTTCGCTGAGTGCCCCAAGGTCGATGCCGTCAAACAGCACCCGTTTGCTGTCGACCGTCCCATTGTCACCGACCAGCCGCATCAGCGACATCGCGGTGACGCTCTTGCCCGAGCCGCTCTCGCCGACGATGGCGAGCGTCTCGCCAGCGTCTACATGCAGGTTGACGCTGTCCACCGCGCGCACGGTCCCGCGGTCGGTGCGGAAGCTCACCGACAAGTCTTCCACCAGCAACAGCGGGGTGGCCGTGGCACTTTGTACTGCTTCGCTCATTCGAACCCCAGGTCCCGTTTCAATTCGTGATCGATCCACATGCGAGCGTAAATCGGTCCCGGCCGCACCGCGCCCACACGCAGCTCTCCTGCATAGTTGCGGACCCAGGGCCACCAGGCCGTGTAGAGATACTCGGTCGGCAGCCAGATGTAGGGCGCCTGATCCAGAATCTCGACGGTCATCTCCCGAATCATCTCGATGCGGGTGTCTTCATCACGCGTGCGATAGACCTCAGCCATGCGGCGGTCGAAATCCGGATCCGAGTACATGGACGGGTTCCAGGTCTGGTCGGTGACGAAGCTCTTGCGCAGCGTGGTTGTCGGGTTCACATGGCCGCTGCCCATCAGATAGCCGGGCGTGTGCGTGCGGGTTGTCATCGACGACAGGAACGCACCATATTCCATTGGCTGGATGCGGATGCGTACACCGACGTCCTTCAGATAATTCTCCAGCAGTGGCACCAGATCCATGTTGGTGGGGCTGCACGAACACACCTGCACACGAAACTCGAAGCCATCCGGATAGCCGGCTTCGGCGAGCAGCTGCCGGGCTTTCTCGGGGTTGTAGTCGAACAGCTCCTGGACCGATTCGGGCATTTCTTCCAGCGGCTGGAAGTAATCGCCATAGTCCGGGTGCTGCGGGTAGGCCATCAGTTCGGCATGGCCACCGTAGAAGGTCTCGACGATCTCTCGCTGGTTGACTGCCAGGTTCAGCGCACGCCGGACGCGGACGTCACCGAAGGGCTCGCGGTCGAGGCGCAGCGCCATGAAGTTGCCGCCGTTGCTGAGCCAGCGAGACCATTGCAGTTCCGGTGTGGTCTCCTGCAGATAATCAACGGCGATCCAGCGGATGGATTCCAGTATGTCGAGCCGGGCCGTGCGCAGCGCTGCCAGATAGGTGGCTTCATCCTTGATGATGCGGTAGATGACGCGATCGACGAACGGGATCTCGTATTCGACGCCGTCAACGCTTTCGGTATCCCAGTAGTCATCGATGCGCTCGTGCACCTGGGAGTTGGCCTGTATATAGCGTGTCAGCCGGAATGGCCCGGTGCCGGTCACGTTGCGCCAGTTGCGCCGGTCTATATCGGCTGTTTCGCGCGGCACGATACTCGAGTAATAGCCGTAGCCGAAACGGTACATCCATTCGGCGTTGTATTCGTTGAAATGGAAGACGACTGTGTGGCTGTCTCTGGCCTCGACCGTATCGATGTGGTCGAAGTAGGTCGGGATCTTGCGCGGGCTGTCGCGCAACAGCTCATAGGTGAAAACGACATCCTCGGCATCAAGTTCGCGCGCAGCCATCACGCCGGGTTTGTCATGGAACATGACGTTACGGCGCAGATTGATCACCACCGTCAGGTCGTCTTCCCAGTGCCAGGACTCGGCCAGCTCGCCACGTATGCCGTCGCTCGGCAGATAGGCATCGGCAAGGAACGGAAACGGGCCACCGCGGCTGACCGCCAGGTCGAGGTCGCCGGCGAACAGTTGCTCGCGGATCATGCCGGCGTCGTGCGGACTCTTCCAGGTCCAGTCGGCGGGGTCCCAGGACAGTGCAGACAGCGTGATGCTGACGGTGCCAATGTTCAGGTCACCACCGTATTGCGGCACAGTGCGCTGCTCACTGGATTCGATGGCCTCACGCCATTCCGCTTCGGCTTCCGAACAACCACTGCTCAGCAGCAGGCTGGCGCAGACGGCACCTGCCAGCAGACTTCGCATAACCGGATTGCCAATCTTCTTCAGTGCTGTGCTCATCGACTCCCTCGCATGCGCGGGTCCAGCAAGTCCCGCAATGCATCCCCGAACACGTTAATCGAGTAAACCACGATGGTCAGGCAGACCCCGGGCGCGATGGCCAGCCAGGGCGCCATATACATATAGGTGCGGCCGTCACCACTGAGCATGCCGCCCCAGGTGGGTGCCGGCGGTGGCACACCCAGGCCCAGAAATGACAGGCCGGCTTCGGCCAGGATCGCGGCGCCGACACGGGTCGTGAACAGCACGATGACCACCGGCATGACGTTGGGCAGGATGTGATACCAGAGAATGTACAGCGTGCGGGCGCCCATCGACTGTGCAGCATGTGTGTACATGTTTTCACGGACGGAAATGACCGCACCGCGGACAATCCGCGACCCGCCAATGCCGTAGAGCAGGCCCAGTACCAGAACAATCTGCGGCATGCCGGAACCGACAATCGACACCACCACGATCAGCAGCAGCAGATCCGGGAAGATCATCCAGGCATCGACGAAGCGTTGAATCAACATGTCGGTGCGACCGCCCAGATAGCCGGACAGCAGCCCCAGAACGATCGACACCACGGTGGCGAGGCCGGCCGCGAGAAAGCCGACCATCATCGACAGCTGCGCACCGATCAGGACACGCGACAGCAGGTCGCGGCCCAGGTGGTCGGTGCCCAGCCAGTGCGACAGGGACGGCGCCTCAAGCCGCAGCGCCATATTGGTTTCGTTGGCGGCATAGGGCGCAATGATGTTGGCCAGCAGCCCACACACCAGAAAGATCAAGAACAGACCGCCACCAAAGGCGCCCAGCGGTTTTTCCCGTATCAGGCGCTGGATAAAGGCAACGATCGGGTGTCGGGCGCCGGCCACCAGTGGCGAGGGCGCGGTTTCCGGCATGGTTTTGGGGAGCGCTGTGTCAGTCATCAGTAGCGCACCTTTGGATCCAGGAAGCCGTAGGTCAGATCAACCAGCAGGTTGATCAGCAGGATGGCGACGCCGGTGACCAGGAAGATGCCGGAGATTACCGGGTAGTCGCGGGCGAACACGGCTTCGAGCAGCAACAGCCCCATGCCGGGCACCACGAAGATCTGCTCCAGAATCACCGCGCCGCCGATCAGCAGCGGCGCCTGCAGGCCGATCAGCGTCACCACCGGAATCAGGCCGTTGCGCAGTGCATGGCGGGCAATCACCAGATTCTCGGCCAGCCCCTTTGCGCGTGCGGTACGGATGTAATCCTGGCGCAGCACTTCCAGCATCATGGTGCGCGTCATGCGCATGGTGACTGCAGACAGCGCCAGGCCCAGCAAAATCGCGGGCACGATCATGTGGCTGAGGTTGGCGATCGGATTCTCAAAGAAGGGGGTGTATTCCAGCGGTGGTGACCAGCGCCACCAGACCGAAGGGAACACCATCACCAGGGTGCCAAGCCAGAAGCTCGGAATGGCGAGCATCAACAGCGAGAACGACCGGGCGATGTAATCACCGGCCGTGTCCTGGCGCATGGCCGAATAGATGCCGATTGGAATGGCGACGGTCAGCGCGACAATCAGCGCCAGCAGCCCCAGTTCAAAGGTGATCGGCAGCGTCTCGGCGAGCTGCCGGGTGACGGGCGTGTTCTGCCACAGTGAATTGCCGAGATCACCGCGCAGGATGCCGCCGACCCAGCGGAAGTACTGTATGTACATCGGCTGGTCCAGCCCCAGGGACGCTTCCACGCGCGCGCGGTCGGCGCTGGTGGCGACATCGTTCTGCGCCATCATCTGATCGATGACGTCGCCCGGAATCAGCCGCATCGATACGAAAACGATCAGGCTGGCAAAAATCAGTGTCGGAATCAGCGCCAGTACACGGCGAATAATAAAGGCCTGCATATAGCTCAGCCCTGCTGCCGCTGATGCACAGCGGACTTCGTCAGCATTACCTGAAGCATCGGATACCCCTCCCTGCCAGCAAACTACATGATGCTGATCAGGATTGAAAGTTTTTTCAAATATTGAGTATGACCCGTTCTGTGCGGGCCTCAGGCGGCTCTGGACGGCCTCGTTTCGGGCTATGCAGCCGCGCTGTCGCGCGCTGCGCCGCCGTCAGGCGAGGCCGCTGGCCTTCAGCACAAACAGGCCGATGCTGGTGCTGATCACCGATAGCAGGGTTGTGGTCATGACCAGATTGGCGGCCAGCCGGTCGTTGCCGCCCATCGACTTCACCATGACGAAACTTGCCACTGCCGTGGGACTGACAAATAACAGAAACATGACGCCAAGGACAGTACCTTCGAACCCCAGATACCAGGCCACGCCGGTCAGACCAAAGGGGATGATCACCAGTTTCATCAGCAGGCACAGTGCGGTGACGTACGAGGCATCCCGCAACACCTTCAGGCTGAGACCGGCGCCGGAACCGAGCAGGGCCAATGGCAGGGCCATGCTGCCCAGGTAGCTGCCGGTCTCCAGCGCGACCTGCGGCAGGGGCACCCGGAGCCAGGCGACAATCAGCGCCGCCACGATCGCGATGATCAGCGGGTTCTTCGCAATGCCACCGACAATGCTCTGCCACGAAGCAGCGGCGCCGGCGTACCAGGCGAGCACGATGACCGACAGGATGTTGTACAGGATGGTCATGACCGCCATCAGCAGCGAGGCTATGACCAGGCCGGGTTCACCATAGGCGCTGGCGCACAGGGCGATGCCAATGACGGCCAGGTTGCCGCGGAAGCTGCCCTGCACGAAAACGCCACGGTCGGCGCGCTCGCGGACCAGCAGCAGTGCCACCAACCAGCTCAGCAGGAAAGCAGCGACGGTGCCGATCAGGCTGAAAGCTAGCGCCCCGAGCGCCAGCGTTTCGCTCAGGTCCAGGCGGATGATGGTGGTGAACAGCAGTACCGGCAGGCAGAGGTTGAACACGAGTTTCGACGAGGTATCGACGAAAGCGTCGTCGACCCATCCAATGACCTTGATCAGCAGGCCGAGCAGAATCAGAAAAAAGATCGGCCCCGTGGCGCTGAGCGTGGCGCCCAATATCGGCAGGTACTGCGTCATCAGGCTGACAGGGCAAACCGCTCGGCGAACGTCTGCAGCAGCTCTGCCGGCGCCATGATGGGGCTATCGACGTTGCTGCAGTTGTTGGCCGATGTGCGGGCCATGCGCCCCTCCCGGTATTGGTGTTGATGATTGGCGGCAAATGGTCTCAGAAGCTGTGCCGTCGTGGTAGCCGGACATGCCGCCTGGCCGCCAGCCTGCTATTATGCGCCGCTGCCGGGCGCAGTCGCCCGGTCTTCTCAACAAGCCAGTCAACGGATCAGGTCAGCCTCAAGATGTCGCGTAAAGTTGCCAAGTTCGGCGGCTCCAGCCTTGCCGATGCCGGTCAGTTTCAGAAGGTCAAAGCCATCGTGGATGCCGACAGCAGTCGGCAGATCCTGGTGCCGTCGGCACCGGGCCGGCGCAGTCCGACCGATGCCAAGCTGACCGATCTGTTGTACCTGTGCCAGAACAGCGCGGCACTGGGTGCGGATTTCAGTGAACCCTTCCGCCTGGTGGAGCAACGCTTTGTCGAGATTGAACAGGCGTTGGGTCTCGAGCCGGACATCGCCAGACATCTGGCGCAATTGCGCGGCGAGCTGGTCAAGGGCGTCAGTGCCGATTACGTGGCATCGCGTGGCGAGTACCTCAATGGCTTGCTGCTGGCGGCCTATCTTGATGCCACCTTCGTCGATCCGGTCGAGTGCATTGTGCTGACACCCAATGGCGGCGTGGATCCGTCGAGTTATGCAGCGCTCGGCGCGCGTCTGGCCGAAGCCGGCCGGCGCTATGTGATTCCCGGCTTTTATGGGGCGGATCAGAAGGGGCAGGTCAAGACTTTCTCCCGCGGCGGCTCCGACATCACCGGCGCGATTGCAGCGCGCGCCGTGATGGCAGAGTTGTACGAAAACTGGACGGATGTGTCAGGCTTGCTGATGTCGGATCCGCGTATCGTTGCCGACGCACGGCCGATGCTTGAAGTCACCTACGCCGAGATTCGCGAGTTGTCCTATATGGGGGCCACTGTCCTGCACGATGAGGCCATTGCGCCGGTGCGTGAAGTGGGCATTCCGATTGGCATTCGCAACACCAATGCACCGGATGCACCGGGCACTTTGATCGTCCCGGTGCACAAACCCGACAGCCGGCATGCGCATCAGATCGCCGGGATTGCCGGCAAGAAAGCTTTCTCGATGATCAGTGTCGAGAAGAACCTGATGAACAAGGAAGTCGGGTTTGGTTACCGGCTGCTCGGCGTGCTTGAGCATCATGGGGTGAGCTTTGAGCACTGTCCGTCGAGTATCGACAGTATGAGCGTGGTGGTCGAGACGGCGCAGATTGAAGGCAAGATCGATGTGCTGCTGGATGAGATTCGAAACACGCTGCAGCCGGACAAACTCGAATACACCCCCGCCATCGCGCTGATTGCCATTGTTGGTGAGGGCATGGCGCATGTCATTGGCA
Organism: Pseudomonadales bacterium; assembly: GCA_007128525.1. GTDB lineage: Bacteria > Pseudomonadota > Gammaproteobacteria > Pseudomonadales > Azotimanducaceae > SKXG01. The sequence goes on from SKXG01000348.1 coordinate 13,378, forward strand.
TGGCGGCACGTGTTTTTGCGGCGTTGCGTGATGCGGGCGTCAACGTGCGGCTGATCAATCAGGGCGCATCGGAGCTGAATATCATTGTGGGCGTGGCACCTGAAGATTATGAGGTTGCGGTGCGTGCCCTGTATGCCGCCTTTGTTGCCTGAGAGAAATGCACTGCTGATTAGGGGAGGATACGGCTGATGGACCGTCGCGAGGTTATGAGTGATGAGTTCTATGACATGGCAGACCGCTTTCTGGAGCTGGCCGATGACGTCCACCAGGTTTTGCCCCGTGGCCAGGTCACTGCCGTATTTTTGTTTGCCGCAGCGCGCTATGCCGTTGATGACTGGCTGGTGCGTACGGCGGGCAGCAAGTCTGATGCTGAGTGCGTCGAGCAGGTGCGCATCCGTATGGAACAGATGCTGAATGAGAACCTGGCTGATCTGCGCGCCTACTATGACGAAACCGGTGAGCTGGATGACTAGGGTGCCAGCGCTTTCCTGCAGGCGCAGTTCTTGCATATCCCTTGTCATGCGATGGGTCATGCGGCCGGTAACCATGCTGCCCCGGATTTTCACAACTGCAGGAGTACACCATGTCGACGAGAGAGGAGGCAGCAGGCGACGCTGACCGGCGTATTGTGATTTTGGGCGCCGGTCACGCCGGTGGCCAGGCCGTGGCCAGTCTGCGCCAGCAGGGCTATGACGGTGAGCTGCTGCTGGTCGGAGATGAGTCCAGCCTGCCCTATCACCGGCCAATGCTGTCGAAGCAGTATCTGGCTGACGGTGCGGCGGCAGAGAAGCTGTTGATTCGGCCGCAGAAGTTCTATCAGACGCATGACGTTGATCTGCGCCTGGGGCAGTCGATTGCGTCGCTTGATCTGGCAGCCCGCAGCCTGGTGGCGGCGTCGGGTGAGCGGATCGGCTACGACCGGCTGCTGCTTTGTACCGGCAGCCGGCCCAGGCAGCTGCCGATGCCCGGCAGTGCGCTTGCGGGCGTGCACTACCTGCGTGGTCTGGCCGATGTCGATCGCATGCGTACGGCATTCCAGTCTGGCCAGCGACTGGTCATCATTGGTGGCGGCTACATTGGTCTGGAAGTGGCTGCGGTGGCGCGTGAGGCCGGCCTGACTGTTACCGTTCTGGAGGTGGCCGAGCGCCTGCTGCAGCGAGTGGCGACACCGGCCATGTCGGATTTCTATCAGCAATTGCACGAGCGCCACGGTGTCGATGTTCGAACGTCGGTCCGGCCGGAGGCCATCCTTGGGGAGAGCCGGGTCCAGGCCGTGCAGCTGGCGGATGGCAGCGAGCTGCCTGCCGATCTGGTTCTGATCGGCGTTGGCGTACTGCCCAATGTCGAGCTGGCCGCCGAAGCCGGACTGAAATGCGACAACGGCATTCTGGTTGATGAGCACTGCCGGACCAGTGATCCGGCCGTCTATGCAGCCGGAGACTGCACCAGCCAGTACAGCGCGCTTGCCGGGCAGCGTGTCCGGCTGGAGTGCGTCTCCAATGCCATGGATCAGGCCAAGGTAGCTGCGGCGAATCTGTGCGGTGTGCCGACCCGGCACGACAGTGTCCCCTGGTTCTGGTCCGATCAATATGATGTGAAGCTGCAGATGGTCGGGTTTTCCGGCAGCGGCGATCAGCAGGTGACGCGCGGTGCCTTTGGCAGTGACGACTTCATGGTCTTTTATCTGACAAAGGGTCGGGTAACGGCCGTTGATTTGATCAACTGCCCGAGAGCATTGGGCGCCTGCAAGCAGCTGGTGACGCAGCGCAAGCAGCTGGATCCGGAGCTGCTGGCCGATCCTGGCCAGGCTTTGTCAGAGCTGGTCAAGGGCTGATCGGATCGTCTGAGTCTTTACTGTTGCTGGCGTGCGAAGCACCGGGGCCGTCGACATTGACGCTGAGGCGGATGTGCCGGCCCTGGCTTCCGGACAGGGCGCCAACACCGATGACCTGCCGCTGGATCACGGCGCCGTTGTCGTCTTCGATGCTGACCACGACACTGTATTCCCAGGGTGGCTGACCGGCGGGGTGGTCAATACGGCCTTCCACCTCGAAGAAACTGACGGCCGTATCCGTCAGCGCCTTGTTGCCGGCGCCGAATTTCAGGTGCCCGCCGCAGGCCGGACAGACGTTGGCAGACTCGAGAATGGTCGCCCGGCAGTGAGGGCAGGTCCGGGTTTTGCCCGGGCTGCTGTGGCGCAGCGCAGTGCTCATGTATCAGAGTTTGTCCGATGTCGTGCTCGGTTGCGACGCCTCGTTCTTGGTTGAAGTTGCCGTGGACGTTGGCGAAGAACTGCCCGCTTCCGGGCGCTTGGCCTTGGCCGGATCGTCCCAGCCGAAAGACACCTGTCCGCGCATGCGCGACCCGGCAGCCACTGTCAGCGACGCAGCGCTGAGGTCTCCGTGCAGAACGGCGGCTTCGCGCAGCTCAACATGCTTTACTGCCTCTATATTGCCTTCCATCTCGCCGGCAATGATGACGGTTTCCGCCTTGACGCTGCCATTGAGGTGGGCGCCAGTCTCGACGGTCAGGGTGCCCTGAACGTCCACATCACCGGTAAAGCGTCCAGCCACGCGCAGGCTGCCTTTGCCGGAGATACTGCCTTCGAAGTGCAGGCCGGTGCCAATGACGGAGTCTTTCTCAGCACTGGCGCTGGCGGGGTTGCGCGGCGTGGCAACGGGCGCGGGCGTGGTGGAGCGTGCCTCTTGCGGCTTTTCGTCCGACTCTTTGCCCGAATCTCTGAACAGTGCCATCGGTAATCACTCCGGGTTGGGATGTGGCTACTGTTATGCGCGGCCGGCCATCCTGTCAACAGTCGCTGATCGGAGACAGTTCCGGCCGCAGATTGGATTGTGCCATCCCGGTTGTCAGCCCAGCTCCTGGCGTAGTCGCTCATGAATCCTTCCCAACGATTCAATAATGGCGTCAACGCTGCGCGCGCCGGATTGAAATATGGCTGTGGCGTTTATGGTTGCCCATCCGAAACCCATTTCCTTGATGGCCACAGCCCTGCGTGCGACCTGATCGAGGTCGCTGTAGAAGGTCTTGCCGGCGTTGTCTCTGGGTGGGACGTCGAGCATCATTTGCAAGCCGATTGCCGCCGGATCACGTCCGGTACGCTCGGCGTGTTGATGGATGTCCGAAATGGCCTGCGCCACCATCGCCTCGTCATGCATGCCGGTTGCCAGCCAGCCATCGCCAAGCTCTCCTACGCGGCGCAGTGCCCGCTTGGATCCACCGCCGATCCATATGGGTAAATTGCCGCCCTGTGGCGGTTTGGGTTCCATGGCGATGTCATCCAGGCTGTAGTGCGGACTGGCAAAAGCAATTTTTTCGTCCTGCCAGCAGGCGCGCAGTAGCTGGATTGCATCGTCCATGCGTTTGCCGCGCGTTGTGTAGTCTTCACCAAGCGCATCAAACTCAGCCTTCTGCCAGCCAACGCCAACGCCAAGGCGCACACGCCCATCGGACAGGGTGTCCAGTGTAGCAATCTGGCGGGCAACCATGACCGGCTGGCGTTGTGGCAATACCAGCACTTCAGCCCCCAGGCCGATGCGCGAAGTGGCTGAGGCGATGAACGACAGCGTCATCAGCGCTTCCAGAATGGGCATCTTCGGCGGATACATAGGGGCCTGCCGGCGCTCATTGGGAAACCCCATGACGACATGATCAAACATGTCGAGCTGGTCGTAGCCGATATCTTCTATGGCACGTGCCAGACGTTGTACGGCGCCGCTACCCTCCCGGTAGCTGACATTGGGAAATTCAACCGCCAGTTTCATC
>SKXG01000243.1 GCA_007128525.1 Pseudomonadales bacterium
ATTATCATCAAGAAAATGATCGGACAAGGTGATGGATTCCTGAAGATATCCTCCGCCATTGCCACGCAGGTCAAGTATAAGATTTCTCATCTTCAACCTCTTGAGCTTTGCAAGAGCTTCTTCAAATTCCTTGACGGTAGTAAAGGAAAACCTGTTAAGACGGATATAACCTGTTTCATTGTCCACCATATAGGCGGCATCGAGGCTGTGTATCGGGATTTTGTCACGGGTGATTGTAAAATCGATGAGCGAGGAAGAATTACGCCTTTTAACAGTCACTGTGACAACCGTGCCCTTTTCGCCCATGAGCTTTTCACGAACCTCATTGTTGGTAATACCGACTCCTGCCACTTTTTCTGAATCAATCATTACGATCCTGTCGCCTGACTGAATGCCGACTCTTTCTGAAGGGCCTCCGGATATGGGTGAGATTATATAGATTGTATCATTCAGAAGATTGAATTGCACGCCTATACCTGCCGCACGGTTCCCCTGGGCACCCTTGGGTGTCATCCAGATCACCTTTCCCGCGACCGGAATTTTCTCCGCTTCATCCATCAGGTTCAGCAGCATGAAAACTTCATCACCCAGCGTGTAGTCCTTCTTGGTCGGGATGAACAGGCCACCATTGCGGACAAAGGGCATATAGGCGGCGTAGAGCACAGCCTTGTCCTTGATGGACAACGACAAAATCCCGTTCCGACTTGCGCGTCTCTCTGCCATGAGTTGATCAGTCCATTGAATCTGGTGGTTCTGTAGCGGCGCTGGTTCCGGCTATATGCGGGCCGCGAGCGCTATCCTGCACCAGTACAGCATGCCGGGTCTAGCGGCGATGTCTGCGACCCAGATCACGCCAGCGCACCAGCAGGGTTTCCAGCAGCAGGCGTGGGTTCGGGTTCGACGTACCCTGCACCAACTGCAGCGCGTGCATCAGTTGGTCCTGGCAGTCGAGCAGGTCTTCGGCCGGCAATCCGGCCAGTGAGGCCAGCCTGGGTGATCCGCCGGTAAGCCGTGCCTGCAGCGCATCAACCACGTAACGAATCCAGCGTCGCAACAGGTCTTCAAGGTCGGCATTGGCAAGTGCATTGGCCAATGCCGCCGGTGTCTGCCGGCCACTGCGTGCCGTGTCCAACAACGGGCCAACCGGTTCATGTTCTGCGCCCAGCACCTCCAGCAGGGCCAGCGGGGCCGCACCCAGCTCGAAGCTCAGCGCCTCCAGATCAGCGGGTGCAGGGCCTGGCAACTGTGACCGCACCCAGTCCAGTGCCTCTGCTTCAGTAACCGGGTGCACAGCCAACAGCATGCAGCGGCTGCGAATAGTCGGTAACAGCTCACCCAGTGCAGACGTGACCAACAGGATGTAGGTGTCGGGCGGCGGCTCTTCCAGGGTCTTCAACAAGGCGTTGGTGGCCGCTGCGTTCATGGACTCGGCCGCCGTCACCACAGCGACTTTTCGCGGTGCAGCCTGGGGCCGGCGCTGACTGAACTCGCCCAGCTCTCTGACCAGATCAATCCGGGTCTGGCCGCTCTTGCCATCCGGCTCGATCCAGCGCAAGTCCTGATGGGCCAGCTCCGCGGCCGGCGGTCCCAGACCAGGTTCGTCAGGGGCCCGGCCAATGACCTGCAGGGCGATCGCATCGGCCAGCAGCAGCTGTCCCCAGCCCGGCGGGCCATGAATCAGCAGGGCATGCGGCAGTGCGTCGTCAGCCAGTCTGGCTTGCACCTGCTCATAGGCTCCCTGCAGCCAGGGCGCCCACATCAGTGCTGGCCTCCACCATCAACTGTGCTGGCAGCGCTGCGCCTGGCTGCCAGAAAGACCTGCAACCGGGCAGCGATGGCAGCCTGCACGTCAGGCAGCGACTGCGCCGCATCAACGATGACAAAGCGGTCAAAGCGCTCTGCCCGTACCAGATAGGCCTGGCGCACGCGCTCAAAGAACTCGACGGCCTCCTGTTCAAATCGGTCGTGAGGTCTATCCGAGATGCGTTTCAGCCCCTCCTCCACGGGAAGATCGAGGAACAGCGTCAGGTCGGGCTGCAGATCGCCATGCACCAAAGCCTCGAGCGCAGCGATCTGGGCCTCATCCAGCTGCCGGCCACCGCCCTGATAGGCGTAGGTAGCATCCGTAAATCGGTCACAGACCACCCACTGGCCCCGGGCCAGAGCCGGACGAATAAGTCGCTCCAGATGCTGCGCGCGGCCGGCAAACATCAACAGCAGCTCCGCCAGCGGTTCAACCGGCTCCTTGTCCACAGCCAGCAGCAGATCCCGCAGACGTTCCGCCAGCTCGGTGCCACCCGGCTCGCGTGTGTGCACCACGGAGAGCCCGGCCGCTTCAAGGGTCCGGACCACCGCCAGGCTGTTGGTCGACTTGCCAACCCCTTCGATGCCTTCCAACGTGATAAAGCATCCGCGCTGCTGCGTCACTCAATCCTCCAGGCCCAGCTGATAGCGCCGCACAGCGGCACGATGGGTGTCATAGTCGCGACTGAAGAAGCTGCTGCCGTCACCTCGGGCAACGAAAAACAGATATTCCGTATCTGCGGGCTGCACTGCCGCCTGCAGCGCCGCCCGGCCGGGCATGGCGATAGGCGTTGGCGGAAGTCCGGTACGGGTGTAGGTATTGTACGGATGATCCGCATGCAGAAGCCGGCGGGTGAGCCGGCCATCAAAGTCATCGCCATAGCCGTAGATGACCGTGGGATCGGTCTGCAGGCGCATGCCCAGCGCCAGCCGCCGGTGGAATACCTGACTCACTTTGGCGCGCTCGTCCGCCCGCCCGGTTTCCTTTTCGATCACCGACGCCAGGATCAGCGCTTCATAGGGATCTTCAATCTGCAGGCCCACATCACGGCTCGCCCAGGCCTGCTCGAGTTCACGCTGCATGCGCTGGTTGGCGCGGCGCAGAATCTCTGCATCCGTCGTGCCCCGCGCAAAGACATAGGTATCGGGGAAAAACCAGCCTTCGGCATGGCCTTCGCCCAGGCCAAGGTCGCTGAGCAAGGTCTGCGGGTCAACCTCATCAAGCGTGTGGCGCAGCTCGGAACGATCGCGCAACACGGCCAGGACGCGGCTCAGCGTCCAGCCCTCCAAAATGGTCAGGCTGTAGAGCCGCACCCGGCCATCGACGATCTGCTGCAGTGCCTGGGCCGGCGTGGTTCCGGGCGTGAACTCGTATTCCCCGGCTTTGACGTTGGCCGCCAGCCCGCTGATCCGGCCCCACACCAGAAACGGCAGGCTGTGCCCAATGACATCGGCATCCTGCAGCTGAGCGGTGAGGCTGCGGAAGCTGGCGCCACGCGGAATGTCGACCACCACAGGCGCGGCGTCCACTCGCGACTGGTGCAACTGCTGCCAACCGTATCCCAACACGGCAAACGTCAGCAGCAACAGGCAGGCAACAATTGTCAGACTAATTCGCAGCAAAGCCCAATTCCGAAACCAGCGTCTGGTAGATACGTCGGGGCATTGTAACGTCCGGCAGCCGCAATGGCCCCGAAGGCAACACCACTTCTGCCACAGGCCAGAGCCCGATCAGCGCATTGGTCAGGAAACAGCTCTGCGCGCTGTGCAGATCATCCGGACGCAAACGCGTCTCCCGCACGGGCAAGCCGAGGGGCTGTTGCGTGATTAGATGCTGGCGGAGCACGCCCGCGACACCGGCCATGTCCAGCTTCGGCGTCAACAGCTCACCATCCCGATACAGAAAGAGATTGCTGAAGGTGCCTTCAATCAGCCAGCCGTCCGTGTCGCAGACCAGACCCTCCTGAAACGCCGGTGGCTGCCACTCAGCCCGTGCCAGCACTTGCTCCAGGCGATTCAGATGCTTGAGTCCGGCCAGCGTTGGCTGGCGTGCCAACTGTGTCTGACACAGGCGAACCCGAATGCCACCCGGTTGCGGTGCCACCGAGTTGGCCGGATAGAGATAGAGAATCAGCCGTGACGCCTGCCCGGCAGGATAACCGTATCCCCGGCCGGTATCGCCACGGGTCAGACAGAGCTTCAATGTACCCTGGTCGGTGGTATCACAGGCTTGCCGTAGCGAGGCTTCCAACAGGTCGCCGTTCAGCGCGAGGCCCAGGCGATCAGCTCCAGCGCGCAGGCGGGCCAGGTGCAAAGGCCAGAGTGGAATTCGGCCCTGATGCAAACGCATGGTTTCGAACAGACCATCGCCATACTGGAGCCCCCGATCGGTCACGGGGACCGTGCTCGCCGGCTGACCATTGATCAGAACCAGTGCAGGCGCATCCATAGCAATTAACCGGCAGGCGCACGAGAACCGGGCAACCTGATCGGCCGCCCGGTTCCCTGTGCTCAGTTCAGCGAGCGAAACACCAGGGTGCCATTGGTGCCGCCAAAACCAAAGGAATTGGACAGCGCACCCGTCACCTTCAGCTCTCTGGCTTGGTTGGGGACGTAGTCCAGATCACAGCCCTCACCGGGGTTGTCCAGGTTGATGGTGGGCGGCGACACCTGGTCCCGCAACGCCAGTACCGAGAACACGGCTTCGACCGCGCCAGCAGCACCAAGCAGGTGACCAATCATGGACTTGGTCGAGTTTACGGCCACTTTGGTGTCCGCCCCGAACACCGCCTGAATGGCTTTGGTTTCGGCGACGTCACCGAGCGGCGTCGACGTGCCATGCGCGTTGATGTATTGCACGTCTTCCGGGTTCATCTGTGCATCCTGAAGCGCATTGCGCATCGACGCCACGGCACCGGCCCCGTCATCCGGCGGGCTGGTGATATGGTGCGCATCGGCGCTCAAACCAAATCCGACGACTTCGGCATAGATCTTGGCGCCCCGGGCCTTTGCCCGCTCATACTCTTCCAACACCAGAGCGCCGGCGCCGTCACCCAGTACAAAACCATCGCGATCCCGGTCCCAGGGTCGGCTGGCTCGAGTCGGGTCATCATTGCGCGTCGACAGTGCCTTCAGTGACGCAAAGCCGGCCACCGTGACTGGTGCCGTGGCCGCTTCGGAACCACCGGCAACCATGACATCAGCATCGCCATACTGAATCATTCGCGCAGCGGAGCCGATGCAGTGCGTGCCCGTGGTACAGGCCGTGACAATGGCGATGTTAGGCCCGGCAAAACCATACTTGATCGATAAATTACCGG
>SKXG01000386.1 GCA_007128525.1 Pseudomonadales bacterium
CGGATACTGATATAGTCGAATCCGTGTTCACGCTGCATAGGGAGGCACGTCTTGACTACCAGACCCAGCACTGTCGGTGAATTTCGCACAGCGGGCTACGAAGTACTGCCCGTCAAACAGGAAATCCGGCGCAACCTGATACAACGCATTGCCAATCATGAACCGCTGTTTCCTGGCATCCTGGGGTACGAAGACAGTGTCCTGCCCCAGATTCAGAACGCGCTGCTCAGCGGCCAGGACATCATCCTGCTGGGCGAACGCGGGCAGGCCAAGTCGCGCATCATCCGCGCCCTGTGCCACCTGCTTGATGAGTGGACACCGGTACTCGACAACGTTGAAATTCCGGAGAATCCGTTTGCACCGATTTCTGCCGAAGGGCGTCGGCTACTTGAAGAACTGGGTGACGATGCGCCCATCCGCTGGCTGCATCGCGATGAACGCTATGGCGAGAAACTCGCCACACCGGACATCACCATCGCCGACCTGATCGGTGAGGTCGATCCCATCAAGGTCGCTGAAGGCCGCTATCTGTCTGATGAACTGACCCTGCACTTTGGTTTGTTGCCGCGGGTCAATCGCGGGATATTCGCCATCAATGAACTGCCTGACCTGGCCGAGCGCATACAGGTCGGGCTGCTGAACGTGCTAGAAGAACGCGACATCCAGATCCGTGGGCACCGCGTGCGTCTGCCGCTCGACCTGCTGCTGGTGGCGACCGCCAACCCCGAGGATTACACGAATCGCGGCCGCATCATCACGCCGCTCAAGGATCGCTACGGCGCCCAGATCCGCACTCACTATCCGGAAGAGCTGGCGCAGGAAATTTCGATCATGGAACAGGAGGCGGCGCAGCTCGATATGGCCGACTATCGTGTCCATGTACCGCCGTTCATGAAGGAAATCGTTGCCGAAATCACGCACCTGGCGCGCCGCTCACCGGATGTCAATCAGCGCTCCGGCGTCTCCGTCAGGGCCTCGGTTGCCAACTATGAAGCACTGCTGGCCAATGCTTTCCGCAGAGCGCTGCGGGTCGGAGAAACCGAGGTGGTGCCCCGCGTCTCTGACCTGCCTTTCATACTGCCATCGCTGCAGGGCAAGATTGAATTTGAAGCCATGGACATGGGCCAGGAAGAACGCGTCATGGCACGCCTGCTGCAAATGGCGATCAAGACGGTATTCGACCGCAAGATCAACATACGTGAACTTGACGATCTGGTGCTCGCCTTTGCCGATGGATTGAGCGTGGAAATCGGCGAGTCCGTGTCCAGCGCCAATTACGTTGGCATTCTGGAAAAAGTTCCCGGCCTCACTGAAGCCATAGCGCCGGTCGCCGGAGAAAGTGAGGCCAGCAGGGCTGCCGCCATCGAGTTTCTGCTCGAAGGCCTGCACTTGCACAAGATGCTGAACAAATACAGCGCCGCCGGCCGCCAGGCCTATCGGGGCTGAACTGAAGGAGGCAAAGATGGCAGGTTTCTACACCAGACACTGGTTCGCCCGCTGGGACGGGAGCCAGGATCTGCCAGAGCTGAACCCGGACGACATTCTAGCCGAAATGGCTGATGACCTGATGGAGTACGGCGACCTGCGCTGGGCGATGCGCAACCTGCTGTCCCGGGGCATGCAAATGCCGGATGGCGGCTATCAACAGGGCCTGCGCGACATGCTGCAAAAACTGCGCGAGCAGAAGCGCCAGCAGCTGCAACGTTTCGACCTGTCCAGCGCCATGGACAACATCAAGCAGGAACTCGACGAAATCCTGCAGATGGAGCGCGACCGCATTGACGAATGGCTTGCCGGCCGCACTGGGCCGGACCAGACCGCGCCGGATACAGAACACCTTGGCGATGCTGAAAACGTCCAGCCCGACGACACAGCGCCCGACACAGATCAGGCCACGACCGATTCCACCGGTGACAGCGGCGCGCCGGGCACCACAGACGACTTTTCCAGCAGCCTGTTCAAGAGCATCGCACAACGTAACGCCGAAGCCCTGAATGCACTGCCTCCGGACACGGCCGGTCGCGTCAAGGCATTGGAGAAGTATGAATTTCTGAATCCGGATGCACAGCGAAGGTTTCTGGAGCTGCTGAATCAGCTGCGCAAGGCCATGACGCAGACGTTTTTCAAAGACATCGAAAACATGGTCAAGAACATGTCCAAGGGCGACATTGATCGCATGAAGGACATGGTCAAGGCACTGAACGAGATGATCGTCAAAAAGATCGCCGGCCAGGATCCGGGTTTTGACGAATTCATGCAGCGTTTCGGTGACATGTTCGGCGACAACCCGCCGCAGTCGCTGGATGAGCTGCTTGAACACATGCGACAGCAAATGGCAGCGAGTCAGTCACTGCTGGCTTCGCTGAGTCCGGAACAACGTGATCAGCTGCAGTCTCTGCTGGCAGACCGCTTCGGCGATCCGGAACTGGAAGCGGAGCTGCGCAAGCTGGCAAAAGAGATGGACTTCCTCACACCCGAAGGCCAGCGTTACCGATTCAGGGGTGATGAGCCCATTGATCTCGACGCCGCCATGCGCCTGATGCAGCAGATGCATGAACTGGATGACATGATCGACCAAATGCAGTTCGCCGAACGCTTCGGTGATCTGGACGACATCGATTCAGACCAGCTTGAGAAGCTGCTGGGGGAAGGTGCCAAAGACCAGCTGGATGATCTGAAGAAACTGCTCGATGCGCTTGAGGAGGCTGGTTACATCCGCCCCAATGGGGATGCCTATGAGCTGACACCACGCGGTTCACGCATGATCGGCCAGAAAGCACTGGGGGAAATTTACGCCAGGCTCCGCAAACAGAATCTCGGCAATCACGCACTACCCGAAGAAGGCCGATTCGGCGAACGGCTGGAACAGACCAAGCCCTATGAGTTTGGTGATCCGTTCCACCTGCACATGCCGCGTACCATCCGCAATGCGCTCAATCGCAACGGACCGGAGACGCCCGTACGCCTGAAGCCGGAAGACTTCGAGGTGTATCGCAGCGAGATGCTGACCTCCAGCGCGACCGCGCTGTTGATCGACCTGTCCTGGTCGATGGCATTGCGGGGATCCTTTCAGGCCGCCAAGAAGGTTGCCATGGCCCTGCACCACCTTATTACGTCTCAATACCCCAAGGACAAGTTCTTCATTATTGGCTTTGCCGCCTACGCCAAGGAGCTTCAGCCCAAGGATCTGCCCTATCTGCAGTGGGATGAATACGTACTCGGGACCAATATGCAACATGCTCTACTACTGGCGGAACGCAAGCTGTCAGCGGAGCAGGTAGGCACGCGACAGATCATCATGATCTCCGATGGCGAGCCCACCGCTCATCTTGAGCATGGCCAGGCGCAGTTCGCGTATCCGCCAACGCCGGAAACCATTGCGGCCACGCTGAGCGCCGTCAAGCACTGCACACAGCGACGTATAGCCATCAACACGTTCATGCTGGATGCCAGCAACAACCTGAAAGCCTTTATGGAGCGCATGGCCAAAATCAACGGTGGTCGGGTCTTCTTTACCAACCCGGAACAGCTTGGTGAGTACATTCTGGTGGACTTTGTGCAACATAAGCGGAAGAAACTGCACTAAGGTGGCAAGTGGCCACTCTGTGGTCTGCGAGCGAACGAGCGTGAGGTTTGGGGCGGTAAGGGTGCGGGGCTCAGCGTACGATCAGAACCCGCCCTCTTTCACCACATAGTCGACATAGGCCCTGCGATCGAGGTCTCGCGACAGGCTGACGGACTCGAGCAGAAACTCTCGAATGATCCGGCATGCTTCCGCCTGTGACGCTGCCTGCTTCAGGCTGTCTTTCAGGATGCTGGACTCAACCTGAGCTTCAAACTCAGTCGCATACGGGCCCACGTCGATGTCTTCGCGTGTGCGGAAGTACCAGTCACCATTGCAGCGGAACACCCGCTCCGCGCGAAACCAGGTTCGATTTGAGGCCGCATCGTGGCGTCTCGTCTTCATGGCCAGTTCTCCAAAACTGAGACCCATTGTGCAAAGGGCGATGCCAAAGGTCTGTAATGGCCTGGTAGGGCTTGTAAGCGGCTTGCAGTAGCGTGAACCAGGTCAAATGTCTGCGTCGTACAAAGCTCTCACAGTCCACCACATCACAGTGCTGGGCAATAGACGCAGCGGGCGTTTATGATCCAGCCCTAGTTTGTTCCGGAGGAAGCCGCATGTCGTTGTCGCCCACAGGTACCCCTGCAGCCCGAACCTGGCTCTCGACCCGTTGGGTGAGCCTGATTGGCGCGCTGATCCTGCTGGGTGGCTGCGCTGGTGGCACCGCGCCACCACCCTCAGTCGACGATGCTGACGAGGATGCCATCTTTGATGACGAGTACCGGATCGGCGTTGGCGACAGCCTGAGAATCGACGTCTGGCGCAACCCGGACCTCAGTGTGGAAGTGCCGGTACGGCCGGACGGGCGCGTGTCCGTGCCTTTGGCGGGAGACCTGCGAGTCGGCAATCGGACGCCGGAAGAAGTCAGCACCATGTTGCAGGAGCGGCTCGCTACCTACATCAGAGACCCCTTTGTCACTGTCATCGTTACCGACATGGGCAGCGCGGCATACCGCTCTCGCGTGCGGGTCACAGGGGCGGTTGCCGAACCCCTCTCCCTGCCCTACCGACAGGGCATGACAGTACTGGACCTGGTACTGGAAGCCGGTGGTCTGACGGAGTTTGCCCGCCCGAACGCCGCCGTATTGTACCGGGCCAATGGCGATCGCCTGGATCTGCGCCTCGGCCGTATGCTGAGTCGAGGCGACATGGCCACCAACTACAGTTTGAGCCCCGGTGACGTGATAACCGTTCCCGAACGTGGCTTCTGAGCGGTTATATGCCCATCAATTACCTCAGAGCCGGACAGGGCCTGCTGCTTTTCATTATGGCCTTGCTGGCGTCGACAGTCAGTGCGCTGGAAATCGGTGTCACTGCTCGCTATATCGGTGAATTCGACAGCAATGCCGCCCTGACACGCAGCGATACAGTAGCGGACTGGATACACCGTCCAGGTGTACTGCTGACGGCGCAGCATGCCGGCGCAAGGTTGGAGGTTGATGGCAGCTACGATGTTGAACGGCGTCTGTATCGCGAGGA
>SKXG01000038.1 GCA_007128525.1 Pseudomonadales bacterium
ATAGGGGCCACGTGCGGCAATGCCATTAATGGCGCCGCGATAGCGCTCGAAATAGGTCTCGGCATCCGCCATCGTGCGCGCCGCTTCGCCCAACATATCGAATGAGTGGCGATAGCCGGCTGCTTCATCGTCCGCGGCGCGGTGCAGGGCCTCATCAATGCTGCGGCCCATGACGAACTGCCTGCCGATTATGCGCATGGCCTGGCGGATGGCCTGCCGCACAACGGGCTCGCCGCTACGCTGCATTAGCGTCGCCAACGTGCGCTGCACAAGGTTTCCGGCATCGCCATCAAGCGTGACCAGCCGGCCGGTCAGCATCAGTCCCCAGGTGGAGGCATTGACGAACAGCGAAGCGCTGTGACCAAGGTGCGCGGCCCAGTCGCCGCGCATAAGTTTGTCCTGAATCAGTCGGTCCGCCGTCTCGTTGTCCGGAACTCGTATCAGCGCTTCAGCCAGGCACATCAGCACCACCCCTTCCTGGCTCGACAGGTCGTACTCCTGCAGCAGCGCATCAATGCTGCCGGCACGTTGGCCATGCTTGCGAACCTGCCGGATCAGGTCTTTGGCCTGGCGGGTGATCTGATCTCGCAGCGCGTCATTGACGTCGGCGTCTGCCAACAGCGCGTTCAGGCTGATGGCTTCGTCGGCATATCGCGTGTCGCGCAGTACGCGCCGGCGTTCGTCAACGTCTGTACCGCCCGGACGGATCATCGGTAGTGACCTCCATCGCTGCCTTGAACTGCTGCCGGACCAACGACGGCGCAGGGGGGCCGTAGCAGCTGACCAGCACGATCGCAGCCGTGCTGAACAGAAATCCCGGCAGGATCTCGTAGATATCGAACAGGCCGCCGGTCAAAGGTTCCCAGATCAGCACGGTGGCAGCGCCGGTGATCATGCCCGCGAGGGCCCCCTGTCGGGTCATCGCGGGCCAATACAGAGCCAGCAGAATGACCGGCCCGAACGCCGCACCGAAGCCGCCCCAAGCGTGAGCGACAAGCGCCAGTACGCCGGCATCCGGGTCCAGAGCCAGCACGGTGGCAATTGCCGCAATCAGTACGACGCCGGTGCGGCTGACCCAGACCTGTTCCGCCGGCGTCGCATTCGGGCGCAACAAGCCCTTGTAGAAATCTGCGGTTAAGGCGCTGGTCGAAACCAGCAACTGCGAGTCGATGGTGCTCATTATGGCCGCCAGTATGGCGGCGAGCAGTATGCCCGCGATCCAGGGATTGAACAGGCTGTTGATCAGATGGATCAACACCGTTTCGCTGTTGTCGAGCGGCGCTTCGCTGAAAAAGGCCACACCCATATAGCCGGTGCCGACGGCGCCACACAGCGCCAGGATCATCCATCCCATGCCGATGCCCATGGCGCGCGGCATCTCGGCTTCGCTGCGGATGCCCATGAAGCGGGCCAGTATGTGCGGCTGTCCAAAGTAGCCCAGACCCCAGGCCAGCAGCGAAATCAGGCCGATAACGCCCAGGCCCTCAAGCCACAGACTGTGGTCGGGCAAGGTCTGCAGTACCTCAGTGTTGGCGCTCTGCCAGCCACCCAGGCTGCTGGCGACGGCGATCGGCACAATCAGCAGCGTGGCCAGCATCAGCACGCCCTGCACCAGATCGGTCCAGCTGACGGCGAGAAAGCCGCCGAGAAAGGTGTAGCTGATTATGACCAGCGCGCCAATCAGCATGGCGGTGTGATAGTCCATGCCGAAAGTGCTTTGAAACAGCAGGCCGCCGCCGACCAGGCCGGCGCTGATGTAGAGCGTGAAAAACACCAGAATGACCGCAGCAGAGACAATACGCAGCGCGCGGGAGCCATCCTGGAAACGGTGTTCGAGAAAGTCGGGAATGGTCAACGCATCATTGGCCCGCGCTGTCAGTCGCCGCAGTCGCTGGGCCACCAGCAGCCAGTTCAGGGCGGCGCCAATGACCAGGCCAACCGCAATCCAGATCTCACTCAGACCGCTCAAATAAATGGCACCGGGCAGGCCAAGCAGCAGCCAGCCGCTCATGTCGGAGGCACCGGCACTGAGTGCGGTAACACCGGGGCCGAGGCGCCGGCCACCGAGCACATAGTCGGAGAGATCGCTGGTGCGACGGTAGGCGAGCCAGCCGAGCGCCAGCATCAGCGCCAGATAGAGTCCAAAGCTGGTCAACGTGGGCGCCGAGATGGTGATCGGCCCGTTCATGCGGTCAGCATCTCCCCGACGACCGAATCAGTGATTCAGTTGTCGTCGGGGCCGGACTCGTAGCCGCAGCTCGTGCAGCGATGGCCGGCCAGGCTCCCGTCAGCGCCCCGCAACGGACGCAGGGCGCGAATGGTGCAGCGCGGACAGAAGGCGGCGCGTGCGTTGTTGTCGACGCGCAGAGTTTGCCGGCCAGCGCCTGGGCGGTCTGGCGCGGCGTTGGATTGCGGCGTGGTGCCGGCAAGCTGCGCGATGCCGTCACGCAGCGCACTGGCCAGTTCACGGGCCGCTGCCTGCTGGTCCGGGCTGGCAAGCGCGGCCAGTTCGTCAACCTGGCGTTGCAGAGAGTCGGGCGTTACCGCATTGGACGCGCTGGACATGAACGGCCTCCGGCATTCAGGGGATGTGATTGCATCTGTCAGTAGCTTTGATTCTATGTGTCACGGTCAGATGCAGCAATGCGCATTGCCATGGGGTTGGCTTATGACAGTGTACGGGGCAGGATGCTGATACCAGCAAAATTGAGAGAACTGACGATGGTCGGTCACCATAAAACTGCTGTCAGCCGTGTGCAGACGCTGGGGCTCGCGCTCTTTTTGAGTCTTGGTCTGTGGCCTGGTGCCCAGGCGGTGGATGCGGAGCTGCTGGCAGAAGAGCTCGAAGCACTCACCGAGCGCGCTCAGGCGCTGGAGCAATCCTTATCTGAAGCCACGGTTGCTGCCGATCAACGTGAGCTGCGAGAACCGCATCATGACGATGCGACGCGTGCGCTGGCCAGACTGCCGGCTGATGGCAGTGGCAATGGCAGTGACAATGGCAGTGACAATGGCGCCATGACCGGCACCGAGCGCGCTGCTGAACTTGATGCGCTGGCAGAAGAACCTCCGGTCCGCATTGGCGGTGCATTGCGATTCAATCTGGTGCATCGCAGCTTTTCGGATGCGTCCGACACCAAGTTTGGAGAAACCGGCTTCGATCTGTTCCGTTTCAATGTCGAAGGACAGATCGATAACCTCCTGATCTCCGCCGAGTACCGACATTATTCGTTTATGCAGACCATCCGTTACGGCTGGATAGGTTACGAGTTTGGCGATGGCAGTCAGCTGCAGTTCGGCATCCATCAAGTGCCTTTTGGCCTGTTGCCCTTTGCTGCTCACAATGCCTGGTTCGGCGTGCCCTACTATGTCGGTTTGGCCGACAATTACGACATGGGCATCAAGCTCGTGCGCGGTGGCGACAACTGGCAAGGGCACTTTGCTTTCTACAAGAACGAAGAGCTGAACGACGCCACGGACCTGGACCGCTATGGCTTCGATCTGGTTCGCGTTGACAATCAGCAGAATGAAGAGATCAACCGCGTCAATGCGCGCTTTGCCTGGGACCTGGGGCTGGGTACGGGTTGTGAGCATGAGATCGGCGCGTCGATGCAGGTAGCCCAGCTCTACAACGCCACCACCAATCGGCGCGGCGATCACTGGGCGCTGGCCAGTCACCTGGATACCCGTTGCGGGCGCTGGGCCTTGCAATTGCAGGGTGTCCATTATTCCTACAATCCGGAGAATCCGGATGGCGTCAGTGATGAGACGGTGCGGCTCGGCGCCTTCGGCACGAGTTATGATATCGATGCCAAAGCTGACATTATGGTGGCCAATGTGGCCTATAACCTGGATCCTCCCTGGGAACGCATTGATCAGCTGGTTTGCTACAACGACTATTCACGGTTGATCAAGAGCCTGGATGACGCGCGGGATTCACAGATCAACACACTGGGCTGCGCCATAGGTGTCGGGCCGCTGTTCACCTACGTCGACCTGATACTGGCCAATAACATGCCGTTTTTCGCCAACGGATCATTGGCAGGCGGTGGTGAGAACCGCTGGCGCACCCGATTCAACGTGAACATCGGCTACTACTGGTAAACGGGTGCTGTCATGAATCCTAAGCTGTTAATGACGTTGTTGCTTGGCCTGATGTTGCTCGTTGGCGCGGGGCTTGCGAAGGGTGATCAGCTCAACGTGGTGTCGTGGGATGGCGACTATGTGCGCAGTCAGATTCTGGGGTTTATCCGGCCGTATGAAGAAGAGACCGGTGTTCGCGTGAACGTGATTCAGTACAGCGGTGGTATCGACGAAATCCGGCAACAGGTGCGGGCGTGGAATGTAAGCTGGGATGTGGTCGATATGGAGATGACCGATGCGATGCGGGCCTGTCGTGAAGGCCTGCTCGAACCACTCGACCCTGATACGTTGCCGGATGGCGATGATGGTACACCGGCGGGCGAAGACTTCGTGGATGGCACGTTACTGCCTTGTGGCGTCGGCAATATCGTCAGCAGCACCGTCGTCAGCTTTCGCTCAGACGGTTTTGATGAGGCGCCACAACACATTCGTGACTTTTTTGATCTGAACAAAGACCCGGGCCGGCGTGGGCTGCGCCGTTCGCCGCAGGGTAACCTGGAGTGGGCGCTGATCGCCGATGGTGTGCCGCGCGAGGACGTCTACGAAGTACTGTCCACAGATGACGGCCTGGACCGCGCTTTCGAGAAGCTGAGCCGTATCAAGCCCTATATCGACTGGTGGCGCACCGGTGAAGAGGCGGTGCGTTTGCTCGAGACGGAGCAGGTGGTGATGTCGGCCATTTACAGCGGGCGTGTTTACAGTGCCCGCGAGCGCAGCGTCCCGCTTGAGACGCTGTGGGACCATCAGCTGTGGCAATACGATGTCTGGGTCATACCCCGTCACGGTCGCAATATCGAGCTGGCCAGGGACTTCGTGCGCTATGCAACGTCAACGCGTAGCCTGGCGCAACAGGCCAACCTGATTCCATACGGGCCGGTACGGCGCTCCGCTATGGCCCATGTCGAGCCGGAGATGCGCGAGCAGTTGCCGACAGCGGAGCAGAATATGGG
>SKXG01000232.1 GCA_007128525.1 Pseudomonadales bacterium
CGTTGAGTTGGGGCCTGGTACTGGCGGCACAACACAGTCCTTGCTGCGCGCCATGCGGCCGGATGCCAGGCTGCTGGCGATTGAGTTGGCGGACGATCTGGCAGCTTTGTTGCAGGTACAGGCAGAACAGGATTCCCGTCTACTGGTGCATCATGGCAGCGCCGAGGACTTGAGCGCCGTTTTGGCTGAGCATGGGCTCGATCAGGCAGACGCTGTCATCAGCGGCATTCCGTTTTCGACCATACCGGCCGACCTCGGGGCGCGCATTATGGTGCAAATTCAGTCGGCATTGCGCCCGGACGGCCGATTCGTCGCCTATCAGGTCCGAGGCCATGTGGCCCGCGTGGCCGAGCCCTACTTTGGAACGCCCAAGGTGGCCATCGAGTTCATCAACGTGCCGCCACTGCGGGTTTATCGCTGGCAGAAGTCCGCCCACAATGTTTATGCCTAGAACAGCGCCTTGCTTAGGGGTTCGAACCTGAATCCCGGCGGGCCTGCTCCAGTGCGCGCCGCAGTATCCAGGCGATCACGACAAACATCGCCAGCGCTGTCGGCCAGCCAAACAGGCGGCTGAAAATCAGATACTGACCGACGCTGAGACCGCCAAACAGCATCCAGGTGCGAACGATCCCCTGGATCACATTGACCAACACCAGCACCAGTGTCGACAGCACAAAGGCGCGATGTTGCAAGGGCAGCAGCTTCATGTTGTGCGGCGCAAACTCACGCAGCACGATGCCCACCAACGGTCGCCGAAAGGCGATGCTGCCCAGCGCGATCAGGGCAATCAGAAAGTCAGAAGCTGCATCCCGGGCCAGGAAGGCGCGTTCGTCAGCCAGAATCAGGCCCGCCAGCGCTGCGCCCGTTGCCACCACCAACCCGAATATGGCCAGCACACCGACAATACCCTTGCGGTTGCTCAGGAAATAGGCCGCTATGGTGGCCACGAACCCCAGCCCGATCGCCGCATAGGTGTGGTACTGATAGCCGATCCAGAAAGCGATCAACGGCAATACGCTGAGCAGCATCCGATAATCGAAACGGGGCGGCTCAGCGTCCGGTTGGTTGCGGTCGGTGTCCTGGGTGCGCATCTTCAGGTGGTGTCGACTTCCTTGTCCGGGCCCTCATACCCGATCAGCAGCAGACAGGCGCCGAGACCGATCAACAGGCCCTCCAGCGGGGGGAACAGCGCCAGCGATGCGCCGGTGATCACGACCACGCCCTGCTCGGTGTGGTTGCGGGTCATTGAGATGGCCACATAGGCACAGGCGAAGGCCGTCAATGCCAGGGTCAGGTCGAGGGCAATGCCCATCAGCGGCCGTAGTCCGGTGACCAGTGGCAGAATAAAGAAGACGATGGGCAGTGCGAATATGTAGTAGGCGGATATGCCGTCAAACAGACTGTCCATGACCTGTCGGCCCTCACGCCAGCGCTTGAGGATGACCACCTGTACCCCGGTCCAGAGCACACCCTGGGTGGGAAAGAAAGGTGCCATCAGCGCGATAAAGGCGTTTCGGATCGACAGCGCCAGGTGCGACCGGGTCGTGTTGATCTCGATGGTCTCATCCGGCCGCTCAAGCTGGGCTTCCTTGATCAGCTGGTTGCCGGTGATCAGGTCGCCAAAGATGACGATGTAACAAATGAATGCCAATGGCAGACATTGCAGGAACATGGTGAAGCTGGGCCAGCCAATGTAGAAGGGCGACGCCTTTTCCCACAGCGACGCTATGGGCGGAATCAGGATGCCCCACTCGATATCGTAGCTGACTTCCCCGACAAAGGGGCCCACCATCGCCGCCACCAGGAACCCGGGCAGCAAACCGAGACTGGCAACCAGGGCCAGCGGCCGGAATCTGATGGCAAGCTTCTGAAACGGAATAGAGAAGGTTGTGATCAGGCAGATAGCAATGGCAATTGAGGTTGTTATCGGTTGTACGGCGAAATTGGTTTCCTGGAATTCATCCGTGCTGAAACCGATGACCGATCGCACCGCCGCAAGGCTGGCGCCGAGGATAATGCCGGCTTTCAAGGCATTGGGCACGTACTGCATCACCAGCTTGCCCAGACCGGTGACGCCAAACACAAGACAGATGGCAGACAGGTTGATACAGAGCGCCGCCATCGCGTGCCAGCGTTCGGTGGGCGTTTCGATGTTGCCGAAAACGACGAACGCTAAGGCAAAGGGCAATGCCGGTGTCGCCCAGCCTGGCGCGTAGGGCTCACCCAGCAACAGCCAGCTCATGGTGATGGCGATCGATGACATCAGCGATGCGGCGATCGCTTCTTCGAACGTCAGCCCAAAAAAGTTTGTCATGATCGGCACCAGCGCAAAGCCGGTGGCGGACGCGATGATAATGCCCTGAACCAGTTCCGGGGCGGAAAAGCGTGTGTGTATGAATGGAATGCGTGCTGTAAATGGCCCCCACTTCCAGCCCGGCTGAATGCCGCCGTGCTCTCTACTCCTTGCCATACTCCCCTCCAGGCGGCGCCCAAAGCGCCTGATTTGTGCTTTATTGTCGTTGCTTGCTGTGTTCAGCCGTCCTTGGCGTCCGGCAGGTTGTCGGTGCGGGCGGCGTGGCCGAGATAGCCGCCGTGATGGCGGATACCGTAGTCAGCCTGGGTAATGCCCTTGAGCTCCATCAGCGCCATGGCAATGGCGTCGCTGATGGCCAGCATGACCGCAATGCTCGATGTAGGCGTCAGCCCGATCGGACAGGCCTCGTCAATTTCGCCCATGTCCAGTATCAGTTCGGCATGTTCGCGCAGTGCGGAATCCGGATGCGCGGTCACGCCGACGATGTGCGTGACGCCGAGGTGTCGGGACAACTCAAGTATTTCGAGCACTTCCCGAGACTTGCCGCTGGTGGAAAAAGCGATCAGGACATCTCTCGCACTGACCAGACCAAGGTCACCATGTGCAGCCTCCGCGGGATGCAGAAACACGGCGGGTGTGCCGGTGGAGCACAGGGTGGCGGCAAACTTGGTGGCGATGTGTCCCGCCTTGCCAATCCCGGTGGTGATGATCTTCCCCTCGCAGGCCTGCATGACGCCCAGCGCCAGTTCGAAGTCG
Source organism: Pseudomonadales bacterium (assembly GCA_007128525.1). Lineage (GTDB taxonomy): Bacteria > Pseudomonadota > Gammaproteobacteria > Pseudomonadales > Azotimanducaceae > SKXG01. The sequence continues at coordinate 3,071 of SKXG01000232.1, forward strand.
TCGGTCAGCCTTATGTTGCGAATGGCCTCGGCTTCGGCATCAATGACGGCCTGCATACGTTGTCTTGGGGTCATAGGTCATCCTGTCTGGCGGTTGCGGGCCGCGCGATGGTTGCGAATGTTGGCAGTTTCACCGGCGCCGCTCAATAGCACTCGGCACCCGCTCTACCCGCGGGTCTGCAGCTTCGGGCACACTGCGCCTTGCATATCCGGTTTATCCCGTCCGACAGGGACGACAAACGGTTTGAGCAGTTGCGATGACACTTGGCGCTTCAGACAACCACGTAGAGGGGGAGCGAGCCGGTTCGGCGGAGCTGGCCTTGATGCCTTGGCCAGCGCAACTCAGTCTGGGTGACCGCTGGTATCCGTTGCGCCCGTTGCGGGTGGACGTTGCCGGCGTGACCAGTGACCGGGTCCAGGTGTACGCCAACAATGTGCAGGCGGTGTGGCAGCAGATGCTGAGCAATGGGGCTGCAGACGGTGCAGTCGGTGCAATTGAAGAGCCCATGTCGCTGGCCTTGCACTGTCAAACGGTCGCTGACCGGTGGCCGGGCCTGAACATGGATGAGCGTTACACGCTGGCTGTGACGACATCAGGCATTCAGCTCAAAGCGCCGACCGAGTGGGGCATGCTGCGAGGGCTGGCAACCCTGATGCAACTACCGGTGCCGGACCCGGCTGCTGGCTGGCGGTTGCCTGAGGTACAGATAGAGGATACGCCCAGATTCGCCTGGCGTGGCCTGTTGCTGGATCCTGCGCGCCGGTTTCTGAGCGAAGCGGCCCTGCACCGCACGCTTGGGGCAATGGCCTTTTTCAAGCTCAACGTCCTGCATCTGCACCTGAGCGACGATCAGGGTTTTCGATTTCCAAGCCAGCAGTATCCGCGCTTGTCGGAGGTTGGCGGCGCTGGCCATTACTACAGTCGGGAGGCACTGCAGCGCCTGGTCACCGCGGCGGCGGATCTGGGTATCCGGGTCGTGCCGGAACTGGACATGCCGGGTCATTGCAGCAGCTGGTTGGCCGCCTATCCGGATTGGGGGGCGGCGCAGGAACCCGTTGCCGTGTCTGAGCAGTTTGGGGTGCACAAGGCCTGTTTGAATCCGTTGCTGCCGGAGGTGCAGCAGGCGGTGGAGGATCTGCTGACCGAGCTGACGGCAGTGTTTCCCGATCCATGCGTGCACATCGGTGGTGATGAGCTGGATTTGAGCTGGTGGCAGGACAATCCGGACATTGCCCATTACCTGGCCGACGCTGGCTGGACGCCGCGCCAGCTTCAGCATGACTTCACGCAACGTGTGGCCTACAGGCTGCAGTCCCTGGGCCGGCGTCTGGTCGGTTGGGATGAAGTGCTGGCCCCGGGGCTGCCGTCGACGGCGGTGGTGCAGAGCTGGCGTGGCGCGCAGCGCCGGGATCAGGCCTTGGCGGCCGGGCATGACTGTGTCGTGTCGGCCGGCTATTACCTGGACCTGAACTACCCGTCGGACCTGCACTACCAGTATGACCCGCAAGCGACCAGCATGGACCTGGCGGCCCTGGATCAGGCCATGCTGAATGATCCACGTCTGACGCATGTGCGGGACGGCCTGGCGTGGAGTATCGGCTTCAACGATCAGGCGGCTAAAGAGCATCGTCAGCACGAACTTGCCGCCGATGCTGGCATAGGGGCCGGCAACGTAATTGGCGCCGAAGCCTGCCTGTGGGGTGAGCTGGTATCGGAGCCCGTGCTGGACCTGCGGCTCTGGAGCCGGATGCCGGCACTGGCTGAGCGCTTCTGGTCGCCGGCAGCCATTGGCGACCTGGCGTTCATGTACCGACGACTCCCGGCGGTGCAGGCGCGCATGGCACGGGCGACACCGGTCGACCTGGATGCCCGGCAACATCAGTTGTTGACCGTCCTCGGCTTGACCGCCACGGAAATCGCGCAGCTGCAGCCGCTATTGGCCGCTCTGGAGCCGGTCAAATGGTATGCGCGTCTACTGGGTCAGGCGGCCATGCAGGCGCGCGTATCCGGCGCGGCAGAAAC
>SKXG01000133.1 GCA_007128525.1 Pseudomonadales bacterium
CTTGCTGATCAGCCTGATCGGCACGTTCATCCTGATTTATGCCGGTGGTTATCTGCATGGCGATCGGGATCTGGTGCGCTTCTACCCGGTCATGCTGGCCTTTATGGCGTCGATGTTGGGTCTGGTGCTCTCCGACAACCTGATCGCCATGTTCGTGTTCTGGGAGCTGACCAGCATCACGTCCTATCTGCTGATCGGCTACAACCATGAGGATGACAAGGCGCGCAAGAGCGCGCTGCAGGGTTTGCTGGTCACGGTCGGTGGCGGCCTGGCGCTGCTGGCCGGCCTGATTCTGCTGGGCACGGTGGCTGGCAGTTATGAGCTGTCCGAGATTCTGGCCGGAGGGTCCCTGGGTGAGCACAGTGCCTATGGCCTGATGCTGCTGCTGATTCTGGCGGGCTGCTTTACCAAATCGGCGCAGGTGCCGTTCCACTTCTGGCTGCCGAACGCGATGGCAGCGCCGACCCCGGTCAGCGCCTATCTGCACTCAGCCACCATGGTCAAGGCCGGGGTCTATCTGATGGCCCGGCTCAACCCGACGCTGGGCGACACAGTGACCTGGACGACAGTCCTGTCCGTAATTGGCGCGCTGACCATGGTGACCGGCACCGTTCTGGCGATCCGCAGTTCCGACGTCAAGCGCCTGCTGGCCTATTCGACTGTGATGGCACTGGGCACGCTGACCATGCTGATCGGTATCGGCTCGGAGCTGGCCATCATAGCGGCGATGGCGTTTCTGCTGGGTCACTCGCTGTACAAGGGCGCGCTCTTCATGGTCGCCGGCATACTCGATCATGAGACGGGCACCAAAGATGTAACCCGGATGGGCGGGCTGGCTCGGGCCATGCCGGTGACCATGGTCGTCGCCAGCCTGGCCGCGCTGTCGCTGGCGGGGCTGCCACCGCTGTTCGGATTCGTGGCCAAGGAACTGATGTTCGAGGCCGTGTTAGGCGCCGAGATTGCGGCCACGCTGGTGCTGGTACTGGCCGTGCTGGCGGCGATGCTGACCGTAGCCATCGCGCTGATTATCGCCTGGCGCCCGTTCCACAGTCCGGCGCAGGAAACCCCGAAGTCCCCGCACGAGGCGCCGCCGGCCATGCTGGTCGGCCCCGCCGTGCTGGCCACTCTTGGCCTGGTGTTCGGGCTGATGCCGGCGCTGGCCGAGTCGCAACTGGTGCGCGCCGCAGTCAGTGCCGTATACGGGGCGCCGGTCGATTTCTATCTGAGCCTCTGGCACGGCATCAACGCGCCATTGCTGCTCAGCATGCTGAGTCTGGCTGTGGGGCTGTTGATCTGCTGGCAGTGGGACCGCGTACGCAACCTGCTGGCCGGCATCACCGCCATCGACCGTTTCGGACCGGAGCGGGGTTACGACAAGCTCATGCGGGGTCTGGAAATTGTCATGTACTACCAGACCCGCACCCTGCAGAACGGCTATCTGCGTGCCTATATGACCACCGTGGTGATGGCCACGGTGGCGATGCTGGCCTGGACCATGTTTGCCCACCTTGGGCTGGCGCCGCGCTGGCAGATCTTCAACGGCCTGATCCATGAGCTGGTGATTGCCGCCGTCGTCGTCGCCGCGGCTGTGTTTGTTGCCGCGACCAGCTCCAGGCTGGGTGCAGTGGCGGCTGTGGGTGTTGTTGGTTTCGGTGTCGCTCTGATCTATGTCCTGTTCAGCGCGCCGGACCTGGGTATTACCCAGGTGTTGATTGAAACATTGACGGTAATTCTGCTGGTGCTGGTGTTGTTCCGGCTGCCAAACTTCCTGGGCCTGTCGACACCCTGGGTGCGACTGCGTGATGTCGTTGTGGCCGGGCTTTTTGGTATCAGCATGTTTGTGTTGATGCTGTTTGCAATCGATATCCAGTACTTCGAGCCGATCTCCACTTATTTCATTGCCGAGTCTGTCCCCGGTGGGCATGGGCGCAATATCGTCAATGTGATACTGGTCGACTTCCGGGCGCTGGATACACTTGGCGAGATTTATGTGCTGGCGCTGGCAGCAATAGGCGTTTATTCGATGATCAAGCTGCGTGCGGAGGATCGGGGCTGATGGGCTATTCGCTGATCATACGTACGACTGCGCGTTTCATGCTGCCACTGCTGCTGTTGCTGTCGGTGTTTTTGTTGCTTCGTGGTCATGATGAGCCCGGTGGTGGTTTCATTGCCGGCCTGGTGGCGGCGCTGGCGTTCGCATTGTATGTCTTTGCCTTTGATGTTGAGACCACGCGGCGTGTGCTGCGGCACGACCCGCGATCGCTGGTGGGCATTGGCCTGTTGCTGGCAGCGGGCTCTGGCCTGCCGGCCATGTTCTTTGGGCAGGCCTATCTGACAGCGCAGTGGTGGCCGATTCCCCTCGGGCCACTCGGGGAACTGAAGCTGTCGAGCCCACTGATCTTCGATATCGGAGTGTTCCTGGTTGTGCTCGGAACTGTGATGACCATCGTGCTGACCCTCGCCGAGGCGGAAACCGGTACGGAGATGGAGGACTGATATGGAACCTGTACTGGCATTGGTCTCAGGCGCGTTGTTCACGGCGGCGATCTATCTGATTCTGCGCCGCAGCATCGTCAAGCTGGTGCTCGGCCTGATCCTGCTGTCGAACGGCGCTAATCTGCTGATCTTTACAGTGTCCGGCCTGACCCGCAACGCACCGCCACTGATTCCGGAAGGCATGCTGACACCCTTGGGTGCATCCGCAGATCCGCTGCCGCAGGCGCTGATCCTGACGGCCATTGTCATCAGCTTCGGGGTGCTGGCCTTTGCCGTGGTGCTGATACACCGGGCCTACGAGGTGGTTGGCGAAGATGATCTGGATCAGATGAAGGATACCGATCGGTGAGTTTTCTGGTCACATTACCGATCCTGATTCCGCTCCTCCTCGGCGCACTGTCGGTTGCGCTTTGGCGTTTCCGCCTGACGCAGCGCTGGCTTGCTGTGGCTGGCACTGGCGTGCTGACGGTGGTCAGTGTCTGGCTGCTGCTTGAGGTCTATCAGCACGGCATTCTGGTTGTCCATATGGGCGACTGGCCGGGTCCGTTCGGCATTGTGTTGGTGGCTGACCTGCTGGGCGCCATTATGACGGTATTGGGGGCCGTCAGCGGCTTTGCGGTTGCGATCTTCTCGTTGAGCAGCCTGCGACCACAGCTTGAAAAGTTCGGTTACTACCCGTTGCTGCACCTGCTGTTGGCAGGCTGCAGTGGCGCCTTCCTGACCGGCGATATCTTCAACCTGTACGTTTGGGTGGAAGTGTTGCTGGTGGCTTCGTTCGCGTTGCTGACCCTCGGTGGTGAGCGTTCGCAAATGGAAGGGGCGATCAAGTACGTGACGCTGAACATGGTGTCCTCGGTGATTCTGCTGATTGCCGTTGGCCTGACCTATGGTCTGTTCGGCACCCTGAACATGGCGGATCTTGCCGACAAATTCAGCCAGGTCGAGGACACGCGGCTCGTCACGCTGATCTCAATCCTGTTCATGGTTTCCTTTGCGATCAAGTCCGCGGCCTTCCCGTTTTTCTTCTGGTTGCCGGCGTCCTATCACACGCCGCAAGTGGCCGTATCCGCCCTGTTTGCCGGGCTGCTGACCAAAGTCGGCGTTTACGCGCTGTTCCGGATGTTCACGCTGATGTTCGATCAGGACACCGGGTACACCCATCAGATGCTGCTCTGGATCGCGGGTTTCACAATGTTGACCGGGGTACTGGGTGCTGCGGCGCAATTCGAGTTCCGGCGTATTCTGTCGTTCCACATCATCAGCCAGATTGGCTACATGATCATGGGGCTGGCGCTGTACACACCGCTTGCCATTGTCGGCGGTGTGTTCTACATCATGCACCACATCATCGTGAAGGCGAATCTGTTTCTGGTGAGTGGTGCTGTCTACCGAATTACAGGCAGTTACGACCTGAAGAAGATTGGCGGTGTGTATCGTTCCCATCCCTGGCTGGCCATTCTCTTCCTGGTGCCGGCATTGTCGCTGGCTGGCATGCCGCCGCTCTCCGGCTTCTTTGCCAAGTTCATTGTCATTCGTGCCGGTGTCGAGATTGAGTCCTGGCCGATCGTGGTGGTTGCACTGATTACCGGCCTGCTGACGCTGTACTCGATGATGAAGATCTGGGCCGAGGCATTCTGGAAGAAACCGCCAGAGCCGCTGGAACCGGTCCGACATCCGGGTGCCTTCTGGGTGCTCTATGTGCCCATCGCCGGAATGGCACTGATTACGCTGTGTATCGGTATCTTTGCCCAGCCGATCTTCGCGCTGGCCATGGCTGCCGCTGAGCAGATGCTGGATCCGCAGGTCTATATTGATGCGGTATTGGGGGATCGACCGTGACCGTATTTCTATGGAACCTGTTGCTGGCCATTGCCTGGGTCGGGGTTTCGGGCAATTTCTCCGAAGTGAACTTTGCTTTCGGCTTTCTGGTGGGCTATGGCATTCTGGCCGTAGCCTCCAGGCAGATTGAAGGCGGTGCCCGCTATGTACGCAAAGTGCCCAAGGTACTGAAGTTCATTGCGTTCTTCGCGTACGACCTGATCAAGGCCAATATGGTGGTGGCGTATGATGTGATGACGCCGCGCCACCTGATGCAGCCCGGTGTCATGGCCATCGAATTGGATGCTTCTGAAGATATGGAGATCACCATTCTGGGCAACCTGATTTCGGTGACGCCGGGTACCTTGAGTCTGGATGTCTCCAGCGATCGCAAGGTGCTGTACGTGCATGCCATGTACATGGGTGATGAAGAAAGGCTGCGGGCCGACATCAAGGCACTGGAAGCCAGAGTGCTCGAAATCATGCGCTAAGCAGGCGAGGGATCGTGCTGGAAATTGTCGTCAACATCGTTTTTCTATTGCTGAGCCTGGCGTTGGTGTTGTCCTTTGTGCGTCTGGCGCGTGGGCCAACCCTGCCGGACCGCGTGGTCGCACTTGAGTTGCTGGTATCCATCACGGTGGGTTTTATAGCCGTGCATACCATTGCATCGGAGCGGGCCAACTTTCTTGACGTGGCAGTTGTCCTGTCGCTGACGGCGTTTCTGGCCGCCATAGGGTTCGCCCGTTTTCTGGAGCGGGGAGGGCATCGTGATGATTGAGCTGTTCTGGGAAGTTGTGACGTCCGCGCTGCTGTTGATCGGTGGGTTGCTGATGCTGGTTGCGGCGCTCGGGCTGGTGCGCATGCCGGACCTGCTGACGCGCATGCATGCCACCACCAAGGCCGGGGCCTTGGGTGGCGGCCTGACCGTACTGGCCGTCGCCGTGCACTTTGGTGAAGCTGAGATCGTAGCGCGCGCACTGGCAGTGATGACCTTCATCGTGCTGACGGCGCCCGTCGCGGCGCATGCCATCGGCCGGGCGAGTTATTTTGTTGGCGTGCCGCTGTGGGAGGGCACCGTCAAGGATGAGCTGAAGGGCCGTTACGACGCCCAGAACCATCAGCTGCACTCATCGGATGAGGCTGCCGAATCTGCCCGACGGCCAGACGCCAGGCCGCCGGAGCACTGATCGCCGACTGCCTATGCTGTGGATCCTGTTGCTGGCCGTATTGTTGTTGCTCGCTTTTGGTCCGCAGTGGTGGGTGCGCCATGTGATGCGGCGTCATGGCCGCGAGCGTCCGGAGATACCAGGTACCGGCGGGCAGCTGGCCGAGCATCTGGTCAGGGAGCTGGGCTTGAAGGGCGTCAAGGTCGAGCAGACGACGCCGTTTGGTGATCATTACGACCCCAATGCGCGGGCTGTCCGACTCAGTCCGGACAACTTCAATGGCCGTTCACTGACTGCTGTGGCGGTGGCCGCGCATGAAGTCGGCCATGCGATGCAGTTCTATCATCAGGAACCGGTTTCCCGTCTACGCAAGCGGTATCTGCCGGCTGCGCAAACACTGAAGCGTTTGGGGGTGGGGCTGCTGATGGCAATGCCCTTCGTGTTGTTGCTGGTGCGGGTGCCGCAGGCGGCGTTGGTCATGGTGCTGCTGGGCGTGCTTGTGCAGCTGGTGTCAGTGCTGATGTATGTGGTTGTGCTGCCGGAAGAGTTCGACGCCAGCTTCAACAAGGCGTTGCCAATACTGGTTGAGGGTGACTACATCGAGCCGGATCAGGTGCAGCCGGTGCGTCAGGTGCTGCGCGCAGCCGCCATGACGTACGTGGCTGGCGCAATGGCAGACATCCTGAATCTAGGCCGCTGGCTGGCGATATTGCTGCGTCGCTGACGCAGCAATATGCACGCAGGCTGCGATCAGCGAATCTGATGCCGAATGGCGTTGATCTCAGATGCTGGCTGCGGCCTCAAGCCGCGGAATCACCATTTTTGTACCCGGACGCACGCTGTCCGGATCCAGGTCCGGGTTGAAGTGCCGCAACAACCAGACCGGTATCCCGTAGCGGCGTTCGGCCAAGATCCACAATGACTCGCCTGGCCTGACCACATGTTCGGCCATGCCGGCCAGACGATGTTGATCGATAAAGCGCGCCTGCATACCGGCATGGTGTGCCTGGCGTAGCGCGGCAAAGCGCTCTTGATCGGTATCGGATAAGTCGACCCGCAGCTGTTGGCCGACGCGGATCACGCTGTTGCCGGACAGGCCGTTGTGACTGCGAAGCGCCTGGGTGGGCACGCCCAGCCAGTGGGCATAGTGACCAAGTGACTCGCCCTCTTCGACACGAATTCGGCCATCGCTGCCAACGGCATAATGGCTCAGATCCGGTGGCGGCAGCTCAAGGCGATAGCCGTTGCCGTCCTGTGCGCGCTGCGCGTGAACATGCGCAATGGCCGCCAGTTCAGCGCTGAGGTTGGTTGCCGGCGTTGGGTCGTTCGGATAATGCCCGTCATCCACTGCAGCCTCGCTGCGCGCCTCGGGTGCGCCCGGCAGTATCAGCCGCTGGCCGACTCGAATGCGGTGTGCGTTGCTGAGTCCGTTGAGGCCGACGATTTCGTGGACACGAGCACCGTATCGTGGCGCGATACTGGACAGTGTCTCGCCGCGCTGCACGACGTGATACTGGTCGGGGATCTGCCTGGACTGCCAGTAATGGTTCGGCACAGCCGCCAGCAGTGTGTCAGTGTCGTCGGCTTGTGCCGGCACCCGCAGGCGGTAGCCAGCCGGCAAGTGTTTGGTGCCATCGAGTATCGGACGGCGCAAGCTCGGATTTAATGCGGCCAGGCGCTGGCGGTCTATGCCAAGGGCCCGGCTCAGGTCGTCAAGCTGGGCATAGGCGGGCAGCTTCAGCAGAGTCGTTGGTTCTGGCGTATCGCGCTCCACCTGGCCGAAGTATTGTTCGGCATTGGCACGAACCTCGGCGGCAGCCAGAAAGGAAACATAGAAATTGCGCGATGCGAACCCAAAGGCACGGCCACGATAGTTGCGCACGATGGTTTCTATATCCGTCGTGCCCGTTTCGTTGATGGCACGCAGCATGCCGTTGCTGCCGTGGTTGTACGCCGTGATCGCTGTTGGCCAGCTGCCAGTGATTTCATAGTTGCGGCGCAACAGAGCAGCCGCGGCCTCGGATGAGCGGTAGGGGTCCAGGCGCTCGTCGAGCAGACTGTCGACCTGCATGAACTGACGACCGGTTGACGGGATAAACTGCCACAGCCCGACGGCTCCGGCATGAGAGCGTGCCCCCGGATGGAATGCGGACTCCACGTGCGGCAATGCGATCAGCTCTGGCGGTACCTGCGCCTCGGCCAGCACCTGTTCGATGTGATTGGCCCAGAGGCCGGAGCGGGTCAGCCCTTCCCGAAAACGATCGGCCTGTCCAAGCTGGAAGCGGATCCTGTCGGCGGCAGCGAGCAGGGTGTCGTTGTCAACATCCTCGCCCCACAAGGCCAGTACGTCAGCCTGTTCACGGCTCAGGTTGTCACGTGAACCACTGGCAAGGCTGCGCAGAATGTCGGCGTAGCGCTGCGCCTCAGCGCGGGCGATGGTGCGTCGCTGTATCGGGCTGTGGTTCTCGGGCAGTTGAATGCGGGCATAGACGATGTCGAGACGCGCATCGTCGTGTACGAAGCCTTCGCTGGTGGTGATTTCGGTAAACACTCGGCGCCAGAACGCGACGTCACGTTCCAGGCCTGCCGGCCGGTCCAGTGACAGCGGGTCTGTGCGTTGTGGTTCCTGAGGTTCCTGCAGATCAGGCAGACGCCGTGGCGTCAGCGGTTTTTGTGGCTTGCTGAAGCCGTTAAAAACGGGAGACTCGAAGTCGGGCCGTTCAATGGTTGGTTCGATCGTCAGCGCCATTGCTGGCAGGCTGCTTATCGACCAGACCAGGCCAATCACCAAGCCAACCAACCCACCCCTCTGCAACACCTTTACTATTGGCCCGAACATCCGATGACCTCCATGTGCGAACGGTACCCGGCCGATTTTTTATGCGCGCGTCCGGTTTTGTGCCACTGTCTGCTGATCATGTCCAGCGTCTTGGTCAAAAAAATTGCTTAAGAAGCGCCAGGTCACAACGCTGTCGTGCATCTTGCGGCAAGTGGAACACTCGTTGTGCCTTGATCTGTTACCAGATAAGCATAGCGCACCCACCGGTGTTACCTGAGGAAACGATGAGGCCCAGATGTGCAGGCGCCGTACGCCACTCAGTCTGCTGGCCAGGTTCCGTCGGCCTGGGGTTTGATCCACAGGTGGCTGTACCAGTAGAAGGCGCCACGTACACCTGGCACCGGTGCCGTACAGCTGTAGGTGCTGCGGCCCGGAGGCAGGGTGTTGTTTGCCTGCAAGCGCAGTGTGCCGGTGTCAGCGTCCCGTTCCACGTCGACACCGCCCGGAATCGATGCGAAGCAGTTCACAGTGTCGATGTCCGGCTCGCCGCTCTGCAGGCGCAGCTCCAGCACCGGGTTGTCAGCGTCAGCGGCCAGCATCCGGTCACTCGGAGACAGCACGTCAATAGGAAGTGGGCGGGATCTGACGCGCAGGCTGAAGTTGTCCAGATCCGCGTTTCCCATGGCAATGGCATGACGTGGCAGACTGAGTACGGGCGCATCTGATCCGATCGCCCCCGCGTGCCGGCCCATGCCGGTAAAGCCAAGATCTGCAATCAGCGCTTCAAGCCTGGCATCCGATTCGCCATAAGGATAGGCGAGCACCCTGATCGCGTTACCGGCCCGCTCTTCAATGCGGGCCTGTGCGGCCATGACTTCCTGCCGAACCGCTGTTTCCCATTCGTCTGTGTCCCTGTCGGTACGGATGCGCACCAGATTGGTGTGACTCAGTGTGTGATTCCCCATGCTGTTGCCGGCGTCTGCTATGGCGCGCAATTGTTCCCAAGTCATGTGTTCGGGGCGACCCCTGTCAATGTGATGGGGGCTGACAAACACAGTAAACGGATAGTCGATAGACCGCAGGCGTGGAAATGCTTCCTCATAGACAGACGCGTAAGCACCGTCGAAGGTCAGTGCCACTGCCCGTTCTGGCAGTGCATCCCCATTGTTGAGGCTGGCAAGCATGTCCTGCAGTGGCATGACATTGAAGTCGTTGTCCAGCAGGTACTGCAGGTGGTGCTCGAACGCTTCCGGCGGCACGCTGGTGCTGCGCGGTTTGGAATCGGAAACGTGCTGATACATCAGAACGACCCCGAAGTCCTGGCTGCCTTCGGCATGCACGCGGGCACTGACAGCAGTCAGGAGGCTGAGGCCGAGCGCAAAAATAATGATGCCGGTGACACGCATTGTCGGCTGCCGGTCAGTGGGTGCTTTGTTCAAGCACACCTTCCTGATCGTCAGGATAGTCGAGACTGAGCAGGTCGTTCTGCCGGATCAGCGCTTTAATCTCGTTGACATAAGCCTGGCGCCGCTCCGAGTAATAGAGCAGACCATCTGCCAGTTCCACACCGTCCAGCGGTTCATCATTCTCGCGCAGTGCCTGACGCATCAGCCGCAGGTCCCGATACTGCTCATGGCTGTTCAGGTTCAGAAAATAGCTGCGCACCGACCCGGCAACACTGTCGAAGCTGCGTACTTCATGGCGCCTGCCGGCACCTCGGGCTCTGGGTACCAGGCCGCAGCCCGGCACGAAACACCACTCACCGAACAGATTGTTGGCTTCCTGGGCAAAGCGTGACGTGCCCCAGCCGGACTCTTTCGCCGCCTGCGCCAGCACCAGCGAGGTCGGCAACTGATCAACGCGCTTCAACGCCAGCGCCAGTATTTCTTCCCAGTCTTCTGAGCTGGTGTCGATGCGATACATCGGCGCAATCTCGGCCAAGTGGCGACGTTGCCAGAAGCCTATATTGCCGCCTTGATCCAGGCGTTGTTTGATGCGGAGCAACAGGGCGCGTCTGTCAGCGTGTATGTCGTTTTGCTCATCGACAAAGGGGAGCAGGTACGCAAAGAAGGCTGCGCGTCGCTCATCCGGCTGCGCATCCGACAGATCGGGCAGCGGCGGTGGTTCGGGCTCGGAAAGGAGCAGTGAAAGTACAACGAATCCGACAATTGCCAGTATCGGCGTTAACAGCAGTGCGGCCAATTTGCGCCGATCCGCTGTGGTAGTCGTAGATTCGCTCTGCATAGGCAGCCACACGGTCCGTCGTTATGGTTTGTCCATCATACCGGCATTCTCTGGCATTGCATCCGCCGGTCTGTCGTACCCCTGAGGCGCTTTTCCGGTCAGGAAGCGGGTCAGTGACTCTGTAATCGCCTGCACAATGGCGTAGAGGCAGGGAATCAGCAGCAGGGTAAGAAACATCGCGGTTATCAGGCCGCCAATGACGGCCAGTGCCAGCGGCTGCATGATGTCTGCACCGGCACCCATACCCAGCGCCAGTGGCGTCATACCCGCAACTGTGGTCAGTGTGGTCATCAGGATTGGGCGTAAACGCACGCCGCCGGCTGCGACGATGGCGTTCTCGGTGGTCATGCCACTACGGCGACCGCGCTCGATATACTCAACGAGCAGGATGGCATTGTTGACGACGATACCGATCAGCAGAATCCCGCCCAGTAGTACCGGCGCACTGACAGAAGTGCTCGTCAGCCACAGCAGGCCGAGTATGCCAATCAATGCCAATGGCGTTGCCGCCATGATGACGATCGGGTTGCTCAACCGCTCGTACTGTACGGCCAGGACGACAAAGACCAGAAAGGCCGCCAGCAATATAACCGTGGTCAGCTCCCGGTTGGTTTCCTGAATGGTCTCCCACTGGCCGCTGAGGACCAGGCTGTACTCATCCGGCATGTCAAAATCACGCAGGCGATTGCTGACTTCATTCATCACCGTGCCGATATCCGAGACCTGGGTATTGATGTTGCCGTTGACCCGCAGAATGCGCCCCTGGTTTTCGCGCTCAATGTGCGCCGGCCCTTCACTGAGACTGAAGCTGGCAAAGTCGGCGAGCATCACCGGGCCATAGTCCGTCTGCGCAATAATCAGGTTGCCGAGCTGGTCGGCATCTGCCGTTGCGGCACGTGGCAGCCTGACCCTGACGTCGTATTCGGCCCATCCGGTGGTGAATCGGGTCGGTACGGTGCCGTCTACCGCATCGCGAATGGCGCGGCCGGTATCTGCGGGATTCAGACCCAGTGCGGCGGCGCGCTCACGGTCAACATCAATTCGCAAAAGCGGGGTTCTGTCTTCGCGTCCGATCTGTACATCGTCGAGCCCTGGAATGCCTTGCAGGGCACTGACCAGTTCACGACCAAGCGCCTGCAGCTCGCTCAATTCGTCACCGAGGATGCCGATCGAGAGATCATCACCTGTGGTGCCGAAGTGCAGGCCCTGAATGCGCGGCGCACGGACACCGATGCGCGCGCCTGGAATGTCCAGCTCATTGACCCGTGCCTGCAGTTCCGCGACCCAGCGCCCGGCTGGCCAATCCGGACGGGTTTCTGCGTCAGTCAGACGGACGCGGATGTTGGCGGTACCCGGGCGTTCGGAAATGACGCCGCCGGACAGGTGGCCACCAATCAGGGAGAAGACGGTATCCACATGCGGCATGCTGTTGATGGTGTCTTCCAGCATCCGCGCTGACGCGTTGTTGCCCTCCGGTGGCGTGCCGGCGGGCAATATCATCCGTACACCAACCAGCCCGTCATCCACTTGCGGCAGGAACTCGGTGCCGAGGTCTCGAGCCAGCAGCAGGCTCAACGCCAGCAATACGGCGCTACCGGCCACCACGGACCAGCGCCAGCGAAGCAACATTGCCAACAGGCCGCGATAGGCCTGTGTCAGCTTTACCAGCCCGCGGTCAAACGCCTGATAGGGTCTTGACTCGTGCAAGCCGGATCGAAAGCGGATTTTTGCAAGTTGGGCAGCCAGCATGGGCACCAGCGTCAGCGCGGCGGCCAACGACGCTATGATGGCGAAGGAGATGGTCAGAATCAGTTCCTGGAACACCAGTGCGGCCATGCCGGAGATCAGCAAGAAGGGCGCCACAGCAGCCAGGTTGGTTAACGTGCCCGCGGTGATGGCAGATACCACCTCATCGGCGCCTTCGTGCGCAGCGCTGTCCTCTGACTTGCCCAGCTTGTCCTTGTGCCGCGCAATGTTCTCAAGCATCACGATGGAGTTGTCGAGCAGCAGGCCAACCCCGAGTGCCAGTCCGCCCAGGCTCATGATGTTCAGGCTCAGCCCGCTCGCGCCCATCAAGGCAAAAGTCGCCATGACTGCCAGTGGAATGGACAGGCCAATGACAAAACTCTTGCGCAGACTGCCCAGAAAGCCGAGCACCACAATCATGGCCAGCGTGCCGCCCAGTATGGCTGCCGTGGTGACCGCCTGTAGTGAGCCACGCACAAAGAACGCTGCATCCTGAAACGGCTCGAACTCAATGTCATCCGGTATGAAGCCACTGCGCTCCAGCCTGTCGAGTGTACGGTGTACATCATCAACAACGCCCACAGTGTTGGCATCGGGCAGCTTGAATACCGAGAGTTGCGTTGCCGGTATGCCGTTCAGGCGCACAAACAGCCGCTGTTCACGGTAACCGTCACGGACTTCGGCCACTTCATCGAGCCGGACACGACGGTCGCTGTCCGGAATCTGCAGCTGAATGTTGGCAATGTCTTCGGTGCCACTGAAACGGCCGTCTGTGCGCGCCATGACATCAAAACTGTCAGATGTCACCTGGCCGGCAGCAATGTTGACGTTCTCGCGCTCCAGGACATTTGCGACATCCTGCAGTCGCATGCCGTAGGACTGCAGTCGTTCCTGGTCGACCACAACCTCCAGTTCGCGCACAAGTCCCCCGGCTGCTTCCACGCTGGCGACACCGTTGATGGAGATCAGCTGTGGGGCCAGGCGATGCTCGACCCAGTCCCGTACTTCACGTGGGGTGCGTACGCTGGATGAAAAACCGGCCTGAAAGACCGGGTCCTGCCCGGGGTCCAACTTGTAGAGCCTGGGCGGATCAATGTCCGCAGGCAATTGTGTCTTGGCAAGTTCCAGGCGCCGCGCCGCATCCTGCAAGGCCAGGTCGAGGTTGGTGCCGAAGTCGAAGACGAGATTGACGTTGGTTCGGCCCTCGGAGGCGCGGCTGTTGATCTCGGTGAGACCTTCGGTGCCGGCGAGCTGGCGTTCAAGCACGCGCGTGACCTGTTCCTCCATGATTTCCGGCGCCACGCCCGGATAGTTCACCGTCACCCGGATCATCGGATAGACGATTTCCGGCAACAGGTTGACGGCCAGACGGTCGATATAGAACAGGCCGAGGACCAGCACCACAGATGCAATCGCCAGCGTACCCACCGGTCGCCGGATCGCGCTGTGCGTCAGGCCCCGGTAATAGCGTGTGCCTCTGGTTGGCTCTGTATCCGGACCATGATCAAAAGTGTCGCTCATTCGGTCCATCCCACGATGCGTACTCGTGTGCCTTCGCGCAGATCAAGCGGATTGCTGGCGACAACGCGGTCGCCAGCTTCCAGCCCGGACAGCACTTCGCGCCAGTTGTTTCGGGTGACGCCGGCCTCCAGCGTGCGTCGCTCGAGTTCGTCATCGTCATTGATCAGCATGACGTAGTGGTCACCGTTGCTGTCGGCAAGCGCCGGTGCTGGCACCGCCAGCCGGTCCGGTCGCCGGTCGACGTCCAGTCTTGCCCGCGCCAGGTAACCAGGGCGTATACCCGCTTCGGCGGCATCAGGCAGGGCGATTTCAACCTGGACCAGACGGCTGCGTTGTTCCGCCGCAGGAAATATGCGGCGGATCTCACCGTCCAGTGTGCCGTCCGGGCCCATGGCGTCCACCCGTACCTGAACCGGATCACCCACCTGAAGCTGGCCCATATCCAGTTCCGATATGCCCACCCGCAATACCAGATCAGACAGATCGGCGATTTCAAACAGCACGTCGTGACGGTTGACGGCTTCACCAGGTTCGATGTGACGGGCCAGTACGGTGCCCGGCTGCCGGACCTTGACCGTGCCGAAGTCGACCCGGGTCTGCCACAGCTCCACCTCGGCCGCTGCGATGTCGCGTTCTGCGCGTGCCGTGTCCAGACTGCCGCTGTCGATAAAGCCGTCCTGTTCGAGCAATTGCATCCGCGCCAGTGTGGATTCCCGCTCGTCGAGACGTGACCGGGCACGACGCAGTTCAGCCTGCTGTTCACGGACATCAATGCGCGCCAGCACAGCACCGTTGTCGACCTGTTCTCCGGCATCCACATTGACTTCAGACAGCACACCGTCGGCCTGGGCAGCAAGGCGGATGACACGGAAGGCTTCGACATTGGCAGAGACCTGGACGGTGCGACTGAGATCCCGCGGCCGGACTTCTGTCGCCTGCACGGGCAGCCGGAAACTGTTGCCGTCATCTCGGCTGCTGTCGGCCTCGTCTGCTGCGCTGCAACCGATGAGCCATGAAGCGGACATCGCCAGCAGCACGGTGCGCAAACGGACCGGCCAGGTGCCTGGCGTGGACATTCTCAATTCGCACCTCCTCGGCGGTGGTGGGGGGGCGGGCCCGTGCGGCTCCTGCAGACCTGCTTTATCGACTTGATCCACAGTTTACGATATCAGAAGGGTGGTAGGCAGCCGCGGACAGGGCAGGTAGCATCCAGCCTACCTGACTTGGATTCGACAATATGCACAGGTTCCTGCTCACGTGGATGTTGTCCAACAAGCCGCATGACCCCGGTGGGCGCGCTGTGTTGCCGGCAGGACGTGGCCGCAAGGTGCTTGTCACCGGCGGCAGTGGTTTTATCGGCAAGCCGCTGGTCAATGCGCTGCTGGCGCGGCGCTTCTCTGTGCTGGTGCTGACACGCAATCCTGGTCGAGCCAGGCGTGGCATTGTTTCGGCGCGTGCTTATCAGGAAGCCGGTCAGTTGCGCTACGTTCAGCGCCTTGATGACATTGCTTCCGACCAGCAGATCGATCTCATCATCAACCTCGCCGGTGAATCCCTGAATACCCGCTGGACCGCAAAACGCAAAGCGGTGTTGCTCGACAGTCGGGTGCGAACCACTGAGGCACTGGCGGCACTGGTGGCGCGGCTTGAGGTGAAACCAACGCTCCTGATCAGTGGTTCCGCCGTCGGCTACTTTGGTCCGCAGGCTGAGGCAGCGCCGTTGGAAGAGGAGGCACCTTGGGTTGATTCCTTTTCACATCAGCTGTGCGCACAGTGGGAAGATGCCGCAAGCGAAATACGCGATCAGGGCGTTCGGGTTTGCATCGTCCGCCTGGGTGTGGTGCTGGGCCGACGTGGTGGTGCCTTGCTGGAGCTGCTGCGTTCCTTTGTATTTGGTGTGGCAGCGCCACTGGGCAGTGGTCAGCAGTGGCTGTCGTGGGTGCACATGGATGATGTTCTGAGCGCCATTGGACGTCTGATCTGTAATGGAGACAGTACCGGCGTGTACAACCTGACCGCTCCCAAACCGGTCACCAACGAAGACTTCGTGCAATGCTTGGCGGCCCGATTGCGCACCTGGCTGCGGCTGCCGCTGCCGGCGCCTGTGGTGCGTGCTCTGTTCGGTGAAATGGGTGATGAGCTGTTGTTGTCCGGGCAGCGCGTGGTGCCTGCCAGGCTGCAGTCTGAAGGTTTTGTCTTCGGCTTTCCGACGCTGGACGATGCCCTGACGGATATACTGGGGCGATCCTGATCCGTTCGTGGCGCATGGTCGCGCTGCAGGGTTGTGTCACCTATTGGTGTTACATATAGGGTGATAACAGGCGAGCCAGACCGTTGCGCAGACGCACAGCAAAGGACAGGTGCTGAACATCAGCCAGCTTCAGTTCTGTTGCTGTTTCGATACGGCGGTCGATGAACCGGTCCAAGTGGGCGGCCAGTGCGGCATCATAGCACTCGAGGTTGTATTCAAAGTTCAGGCGCAGGCTGCGTGGGTCCCAGTTGCTGGAGCCGATCAGTGACCACAGATGATCCACCACCAGTGCCTTGGCGTGATCAAAGGGTTCTGGCGTCAGATAAATCCGGCAGCCTTTTTCCAGCAGCAAGCTGAACTGCGGCGCTGTCGCCCAGTCCATCAACGGAATGTTGCTGCGCTGGGGCAGCACGATCTGCACATCGACACCGCGCATTGCCGTCACCTGCAGCATCCGCAGCAGTACGGAATCGAGGATGAAGTAGGGGGTCACAATGCGAACCGATTCTCTGGCGGCGGACAGTGCCCCGAGCAGCAGTTCCAGCAGCTTGTCCAGGTCTTCGTCGGGGCCGTCCCGAACGCCGCGCGACAGCACGCTGCCGGTGGCATGCTGGGGCGGGAACCAGTCGCTGCCTTCGAGCAGTTCACCGGTTGTGAAGGCCCAGTCCATTGCGAAGGTTTGTTGAATGTTGGTGACGACCGGGCCCTGTACTTTGAAGTGCAGACAGCGCACCGGCGCCTCCGGAGCCGCCTGCAGTCGATGTCCGTGCCGGATATTGGTGCCGCCGATAAATCCGAGCTGACCATCCGCAACCAGAATCTTGCGGTGATTGCGCAGGTTGGCATAGCGAAACAGGCGCGGTGCCCGGGTGCGCAGAAAGGCCGCAACCGGGATTCCGGCTCGACGCAGTTCGCCAACCATATTGGGCTTTGAGTACCGGGCGCCGACAGCATCAATCAGCACGCGAATGTCGACGCCACGTTGCTGCGCCGCCACCAGCGCATCGAGAAACTGGCGACCGGTTTCATCGGCATCGAAGATGTATGTGGCA
>SKXG01000297.1 GCA_007128525.1 Pseudomonadales bacterium
CTCGGCCGCCTCAGTCGTGGCACCGTGATCAGCGCCCGCTCGAACGGACCGGCGAGCTGTCTTGTTCAGTGCGCTGTTCACAATAGTCGTCGGTCTCCGCTGTACGTCCGTCGCAGGCCATCAAGGCGGCCGGAACAGACTAAACCCGGTCAATTATACTGCAGGATGCGCAATGGCCCCAATCATCTGTCAAGCCAGAGCTTTGTCCAGCACAGGTATGCCGTCGTTCCCTGGCGGCCCCAGATTGAGCGACAACAAGTGCTCACCCGGCTCCAGGGTTCTGGGCGGCTGCTCCGGCAGGATCAGCGTGGCGGACGTATTGCCCGGAATCTGCACCTGCAGACGCAAGAAGGAGCCCGCGACTTCCCACTGCAAGCCAATCCGTCCTCGAACGCTGTCATAGTGCGCTCGCAGATAGCGAACGGCTGGAGTACCGACGCCCAGTCCTACGGCAGGCGCCAGCCGCACATGGCTGAATGCATTGCGCTCCGGCGCCAGATTGGTGTCTAGCTGGAAACCAGCCAGATGGCTGAACAGCCAGTCACCGACACCAGCGATCCAGGCTGCCTGCCAGACTGTCGAACCTGGTGTACCAGGCCTGTCAGCTACCGCCGCAGCTCCTGGACCACGCAGCTGGGCCAGCAGCCGGGCCGGCGCTGACGTCGGCTGCGGATTCAACACGGCTGCCTGTGCAGCCTCCGACGCGCCCACCGCAGCCAGGACCGATAACAGACTGCCCGCAAGCCCGGGGCTGATCTCAGGGTCTGACGCCCGCAGCTGCGCCAGCACCGGGGACATCGCCTCCTGCGTCTCGGAACCGGACTGCAACAGTCCGGCATGCAGCGCCGCCAGTGCTGAATCCGGGTCAGCGAAGGCCAGTCGTCCAGCTGCTGTGACGAACCGATACCGAAAAGATGACCGCAACGCATCGGCGGCCTCCGCGAGCAGCGCCACCTCGGACTGCCGCCCCAGCAGCGCAGCCATGCGCAACAACAGTTGCGCAGCACGATAGCTCGCAGCCTGAGCTGCCGGAGACACCTCATCGGCAATCTGTCGCGCCGCTGCGGCCTCAGCACGAAAGGCAGCCAGCAATGTCGGGTAGCAGTGCCGCAGCAAGTCGCGGTCGTGGGTGAAGCGATACAGCATCCAGCACAGTTCAGGCAGTGCATCCGGCAGTGGTTGCAAAGTCTGCTGTGGTCGCCAGCCCATGTCTGCCCAGCCAGGCGGCCAGGGCGCGACGGGAGGCACCTGCCCCTGTGGGCCGATGGCGTCGCAAACCTGAGGCAGCCAGCGCCGCAATATCGGCGCGACATCCGCAAACTGCAGGCCCGCCAAAGCCTGCGCCGGCGTCAGATCAACTCGGGGCAGATCGTCCGGGGGCAGTCGGGGCACATCCAACCAAACCCGCTCGACCTGCGCCTGTACAGCGGCAAACCACTGGTTGATCTGTCCATGGTCGGTCTGCAATTGAAACCTTCGCTGCCCGGCGCCTGACCAGCGTTCGATTCCCAGCTGCAACTGGCCGGGCACCTGACTGCCTGGCAGAGGCGCGGCAACCGTGATCCCTGGCAGACGGCGGCGCGTCAACTGCGGCATCCAGACAGCCTGTTCTGCGGCATCGTCTTCGTCTTCGCAATCGAGCCTGTGCTGCACCAGCAGATCCTGTGGAACCGGCAGCACGCCATCGGTGACCGCGTGATCCGTATAGGCCACCCACAACATGGGCGGCGCTGCTCCGCACTGTTCGTCGGGATGCCACTGCAGTCGAACCCGCCCATAGGTTGGCATCGCCGGCTGGTGCTGCCAGCGTTGCCAGACCGTTCCACCCGAGCGCTCAACCCGCTCCCCGGTCAGGGTCACCGCTGTGGTGTCATCAACCGGCATAAGAATCGGCGCGGGAACGGGAATCAGGCGCGGCTGCGGATCAGGGTCAACCAGCCGCACCTCATGCCAATCGTCAGATAAAGGCGCGCCATCGGTGGCCAGCTGGTGCTCGCCGAGTTCCACGTCTGCCTGCAGCCAGGCCGATGGACGCCATTGCCAGTCGGCGCCCGAGGCCAGGACAATCTGCGACTTTGGCGACCCGGCCTGAACTTCCAGCTGCGTCAGGATCAGCGGCTGGGCACCGTATTGCTGTCGCAGCCCGCCCATGGCACCAGCGTACAGTCCGTCCGCCAGCACCAGGCGCAGCTCGTTACGCCCGGCCTGCAACCAGGGGCCAGGATCCAGAACCTGATAGTGCAGCTCGCACCGGAAGTCCGACCAGGGCGTTGGCGGCACAGGCAACTGCCGGCCATTGATGCTGATCCGGCACTCGCCCAGCACAGCCAGGTACAGACGCGCCGATGACCAGGATTCCGGCACATCAAACCCGACTCGAAATTCCGGCAGCCGGCCTCCGCGCGCAAGGCTGCCGGTAATACCGGTGCCGACCCACTGAGCCTGCCAGTCCTCGGCGCCGAGCAAGCCCAGTTCAAACCAGGCGGGATCACTCCAGGGGGTGGCCTGCCCATCCGAATCACGCACGGCAACGCGCCAGCAGCAGCGCGCTCTAGCCGCCAGTTCCGGACCTTGATAGCGCACGCCGACACTGTTCGCGCCGGCGATCCAGCCACTGTCCCACTGGTCGGGTTCATCATGGCTAAGGCGCTCAACGTCAGACGCCACCTGCACACGCCAGGCCGTCTGCCGCTCCGCCGCGCGGTCATCACCAGACACCCACGAAAAGCGCGGCACCCTGACCGCCAGCCCCAGCGGCTCGACGTGGTACTCGGTTTTCAGCCTGGTGGGGGCGCCGCTCATAGGGTCATTGCTCTCACTCGCGCAAGAAATCCGTGGTGGCAGCCAAGACTGCATCAAGCTGGTCATGGTGGGTCCAGTGGCCAGCCTGATCGATGTCTATCACCCTTGCATTGCGGAAGTGCTGCAGACTGTCACCCTGGCCGGTGCGTCCCGGGAAGCCCTGTTTCGAGTTGATAAACAGCACGGGGCAAGTGATCCGTTCCCACAGGGCCTGAACATCATCTGCCGGGATGTCATAGGGCGCGTTGGCATGCGTGTAGTTGTCGAACTTCCAGCTGTAGGTGCCATCTTCGTTCTGGTTGCTGCCATGTATGGTCAGATGGCGAGCCTGTTCCGGCGTAAGGTGCTTGTTGGACTTCTGCATCCGCTGATAGGCCTCGTCCAGGCTCTCGTAGCGCCTGGGTTCCCGTCCGGCAAGTTTCCAGGTGTTGTCGATCCAGTTCATGATCCGCTCATGTGGTGCCATCCGCTCAAAACGGCGCGACCAGCCAAGGCCCACGCCTTCAATGACAACCATGCGGGCCACCGCATCCGGATACAGACCGGCAAGCTGGCAAGCCAGCGTACCGCCCAAGGAATGGGCGACCAGCGTCACCGGTTCAAGCCTGGCCTGACGGATGAGCTGCGCAAGGTCGTAGACATAATCCATATGGCTGTAGCTTGACCCCATCACCCAGGCTGAATCGCCGTGGCCACGCAGATCCGGCGCGACGATGTGGTAGTCCTGCCGCAGCTTCTGCGCCATCCAGTCCCAGGTATGGCAGTGGTCC
Source organism: Pseudomonadales bacterium (assembly GCA_007128525.1). Classification (GTDB taxonomy): domain Bacteria; phylum Pseudomonadota; class Gammaproteobacteria; order Pseudomonadales; family Azotimanducaceae; genus SKXG01. The sequence continues at coordinate 3,573 of SKXG01000297.1, forward strand.
CGCATGCCATGGACCATCAGCATATGCGGTGCCTGGGCATTACCCCAATCCAGGTAGTGCAGACGCAGGCGCTGTGAAAAGTAGGTATGTGACGTCGGGTTGGCAGTTTCTGACATAAATCAAACTACTCTGCTGATAGGAATTCTTCGCCACAGATGCCGGACAAATAACCCTCGGACAAACCAATCGTCAGCCCGTCAGGCCAGCCATAGTGGCATCTGCACATTTACTTACGCCAGCACATTGACAAGTTCCCGGCCTTTCTGCTTTTATCGATCCATTGAGCGGGGGAGTGGTCGTCAAAGCGCGCCAATAATCAAGTCCAGAACAACCAACGGACGATGCATATAAAGCGCGAATCTCTCAGGCCGCATCAGCGGCCTTTTCTTTGCTCTGAATCTGCTCCGCTTCGACAGGCACCCTGTGCTAATCGGCCACTTCAATCGAATACACCAGCGTCCGCGCGTCGATCTGAGCCTCAAACAAGGGCCTGGCCGGCTCGCCCGCCTCCAGCTGCACGGCCAGGGTTTCACCGGCCACATAGGCGTGATGCGCAACCAGTGCATCAACCAAATCTGAATCGCCGGAATAGATCACCTTGATGCGGTCGCTGACATGCAGGTTCAGTTCCTTGCGGCTGCGCTGTATCCGGTTGACCGCCTCGCGCGCCCAGCCTTCGGCAACAAGCGCCGGCGTCAGCTCGGTATCGAGCACAATGGAAATGTGCCGATTGGTCAGTGCATCCCGTCCAGGCTGCGATTCACGGAACACCTGAATCTCATCCGTAGTGAACGATTCCCCATCAATGTCGATACGGCCTTCGTCCTGCAGAGCTTCAATCTGCGCCCACTCAAGCGCCTCAATCCGCTTCTGAACATCTCGCATGCGTTTACCCAGCCGGCGGCCCAAAACCGGGAAATTCGGTTTGGCGTACAGGCGGATGTAATCGACTTCGTTCTGCGCGTACTCAACCTGCTTGACGTTCAGCTCGCGCTGGATCACGTCTTCCAGCGCCCGGATTTCATCAAGCAATTCCTGATCGCGATGTACGATCAGCAACCGGGACAGCGGCGTACGCACACCAATGCGCACTTCCTCACGCTTGCGTCTGCCGAGCAGAACGACCTGCTGCATCCGGCTGACGGCGTCCTCCAGGCGCGGTTGCCGCAGCGTTTCATCCGCTTCCGGATAGTCGCACAGATGCACAGATTCGGCGCCCCGATCATCACCAAGCCGGCGCAGCTCCTGATAGATGTGCTCAGACAGGAAAGGCGCCATGGGCGCCATCGCCAGGCTCAGCTCATAGACCGCTGTATACAATGTGCTGTACGCGGCAATCTTGTCCGCCGTGATCTCTTCGCCCCAGAACCGCGGCCGGTTAAGCCGGATGTACCAGTTCGTCAGGTCTTCGATGAACTCGAACAGCCGCGGCACGACGATGTAGAGGCGATAGGCCTCCATCTCTTCGGCAATAACGGCCTTAAGCGTTTGCAGCTTGGAGAGCAGCC
>SKXG01000189.1 GCA_007128525.1 Pseudomonadales bacterium
CTGGTACCCCTGACTTATGTCGAGCGCTTCACAGATGAGCGCGGCAGAGTCATCAGAGTCTACGAGGAAGAGCTTGGCGGGCGCAGCTATCGCATTCATCATACGCAGGGGCGCGCACCCACTCAGGAGTGGACGCTGGCCGATGATGAGTACCTGATGCTCGGTGACAATCGGGATAACAGTCAGGACAGCCGCTACTGGGGCCCGGTGCCTGAGCGCAATATCGTCGGTCATGCCGTGGCCATCTGGATGCACAAGCCTCCGGGTTGGAACATGCCCACGTTCGAACGCAACGGCGCCATTGAGTAGGGGCCCACGAAACGATGCGGAGGCAACAAGTGAATAATTTGCCGGTAAGACAGCGGGGGCTGAGCCTGGTTGGCTGGCTGCTGATCATCCTGGTGGTGGGCAGTGTGGCCACACTGGGTATCCGCCTGGTCCCGCACTACCTGGAGCATCGTGCCCTGGTCGGAATCGTCAATGCGTTGCCGGCAGACCAGGTGCACCGGATGAGTCAGGGTGAGATTCGTGAGGCCTTGCAGCGACGCTTCACAGTCAACAACATCCGCGACAGGAATCCCGGTGATGTCATCCGTATTGAACGGTCACGGGAGCGGACCGCTTTGGTCCTTGAGTATGAGATCCGTGAGCATCTGGTCGGAAACATTGATCTGGTTATTTCTTTTCACGAGCAAGTCGACTTTCAGTAAGCTCTGCCCCTGGCAGTCCGGTACCTAAAGCCGGATGCCTGCCATTGTCGCCCGGCGACGCCTGACGTTTGATTATCATCATGGCTGACGACAGTCTGGAACGAAAACTCGGCTATCGTTTTAGCGACCCGAATCTGCTTCTGCAGGCTTTGACACATCGCAGTCACAGCAGCCGTCATAACGAGCGGCTGGAGTTTTTGGGCGATGCGGCGCTGGGTTACGTGATAGCGAACTGGCTGTACCGGGCCCATCAGGGTGCACGTGAGCAGGATCTGACCCTGATGCGGGCCAATCTGGTGAAAGGTGAGACTTTGACAGCCATCGCCCGCGAGATTGACCTGGGTGAGTGTCTGCGGCTGGGTCAGGGTGAAAAGCGTAGCGGCGGACACCAGCGTGCCTCCATACTGGCTGATACGTTGGAGGCGGTATTCGGTGCTGTGCTGGAAGACGGCGGCATCGAAGCTGCGCGGTCCGTCATCGAGCGACTGTTTGCAGCACGCCTGGAGAGTGCCGGCAATATTGGCGGCAAGGATCCGAAAACACAGCTGCAGGAACATCTGCAGGGCCGCCGATTGCCACTGCCGGTCTATGTAGTGGTGGCACAGGAGGGCGATGCCCATGAACCGCGTTTTACCGTGGAATGCCAGGTTGCGGCGCTGTCGATCACTGGCCGTGGCGAAGCAAGCAGCCGTCGTGATGCGGAGAAGGTGGCCGCTCAGGCCGTGCTGGCGCAGCTGGTGGAGGCATGATGGACAGTACAACTGAGTCAGTACCGACACGCTGCGGCTATGTGGCCATCATCGGGCGGCCGAATGTCGGCAAATCCACGCTGCTCAATCACCTGGTGGGTCAGAAGCTCAGCATCACGTCGCGCAAGCCCCAGACAACCCGGCACAATCTTCTGGGCGTGCTGACTGAAGGCAACAGTCAGATGTTGCTCGTTGATACGCCGGGCATTCATCAGCCACGAGACCGAGCCATCAATCGCATGATGGTGCGCAATGCGGTCAGTGTGCTCAAGGATGTGGATCTGGTGCTGCTGGTGATCGAAGCCCGGGGCCTGACTGCAGATGATGAGCTGGTGATTGCACAGCTCGAACGGACGCAGGCCCGCACCTACTGCCTGATCAACAAAATTGATCAGCTGGCAGACAAGTCACGGCTGTTGCCGTTGATCGAGCAGCTTGCCGGGCTCAATTGCTTCAGCGAGATTATTCCTGTCTGTGCGTTGCGGGGTGAAGGCCTGGATCAGCTGAAGACGCTGATGGCTGAAGCCGTGCCGGAAGGTCCGCATCTGTTCCCGCCGGACCAGCTCACGGATCGTTCAGAGCGATTCGTAGTGTCGGAGATCGTGCGGGAGAAGCTGATGCGTCGGCTGGGCGATGAGTTGCCGCATCGGATTACGGTGGTGGTCGACAGCTTTCAGCAGCGAGATGCGCTGGCAGACATACGCGCGACCATCTATGTCGAGCGCGACAGCCAGAAGGCCATCATTATTGGTCGCGGCGGTGAGCGACTGAAGTCAATCGGCCGGGATGCGCGTCTGGATATTGAGAAGTTTCTCGACTGCAAAGTCATGCTGCGGCTCTGGGTCAAGGTGAAGGAAGGGTGGACCAACAGCGACAGTACCCTGCAGCACCTGGGGTACGACTGAGGCTGTCGCGGCCATGCGGGTTCAACAAGAGCGGGCATTTATCCTGCACAGCAGACCGTATCAGGAATCCAGTGCGATCCTGGAGCTGCTGACGCTGGAACATGGCCGGGTCAGTGTGCTGGCTCGTGGTGCCCGGCGTGCCGGCAGACGTCGACAGATGATTGCGCCGTTCAACGAGCTGCAAGTCGGATTTGGTGGTCGCGGCACGCTGTACAACCTCAATGGCCTGGACGTGATTGCACACCACTGGCTCAGTGGTGTGCCGCTCTATGCCGGTCTGTACATGAACGAAATTTCGCTCCGCTTGCTGCGGCCGCAGGATCCGCATCCGGCGTTGTTTGTTGGTTATGGGGACAGCGTGCGGGCGCTGGTGGGGCGCAGCCAGAGCAGTGTCGATGTTGCTGCCGTGGATGTGGAACCTGTGCTGCGGCGTTTCGAAAAGCTGTTGCTGCGTGAGGCCGGCTACGAGCTGGTGTTTGATCTGGATATGCAGACCGGCGAGCCGGTACAGCCAGAGCAGCACTATCAATTCATTCCAGAAGCCGGGTTCGTCGCCGGTACTTCAGCGCAGGCGGGTGGCACATTGCTGGTACCCGGCGACGTGTTGCTGTCCATTGCCGCCGATGATTATCAGGATCCGGAAGTCCGTCGGCTGGCAAAGCGCATCATGCGGCAGGCTCTGGGGCCGTTGCTCGGTGCGCGAGGCCTGCACAGCCGGGCTTTGTTTCGGGAGACATAGATTGGGTAGAGGCAGACGCCAGCGTGTCATTGACGTGGCGATACAGAACCTGGACGACCAGGGATTGGGGCAGGGCAACTTCGAGGACCGGGACGTGCGGGTTCGTGATGCGTTGCCCGGCGAGCTGGTCAGCGCGCGTATTCTGAAGCGCCGTCGCGGCACCTGGTACGGCATTGTGGAAGCACGCCACAGCAGCAGTCCGGACCGCGTCGTGCCACCCTGTCCGCACTTCGCGCAGTGTGCCGGGTGTGTGATGCAGCAACTGGCGCCGGAGCACCAGCGTTCCCTGAAGCAGGCGCGCATTCTGGAGCGGCTGTCCGCAGCCGGGCTGCAACCTGCCCGGATTCTGCCGGTAACCGAGGGTCCTTCTACAGGCTATCGCCGCAAAGCCAGGTTGGGCATCCGTTATCTGGCCCGTGAAGAACGCCTGCTGCTGGGGTTCCGGCAGCCCTTTGGCAGCCGGGTGGCGGACATGGACAGCTGTGCGGTGCTGGCACCACCGCTTGCTACATTGATTGCGCCGTTGCGGGCGCTGCTGGCCTCGCTGAGCAACGCGGCAGCGTTGCCACAGCTCGAGGTGGCAAGCGGGGATTCGGGCCCGCCAGCGTTGATTCTGCGGCATCTGACGCCTTTCACTGCCGGAGACCTGGCAGCGCTGGCCCGCTTTGAATCCGCGTATGGGGTCAAATTCCTGCTGCAGCCGAGCGGCCTGGACTCGATCCACGATTTGTCCGGGCAACCGGCTCCGCTGCTGCACTATGCGCTGAGTGACCCACCGCTGGACCTGAGCTTCAGTCCGGCGGGCTTTGTGCAGGTCAACGGTGCAGTCAATCGTGCCTTGGTCACGGCAGCCATGGCGCTGCTCGACCCGCAGCCAGGCGACGTGGTCATGGACCTGTTCTGTGGCATCGGCAACTTCTCCCTGCCGGCAGCAGCGCGGGGGGCTCGCGTAGTGGGCCTGGAAGGAGACGCGGCATTGGTCCGGCAGGCTACGGCCAATGCGACGGCCAACGGATTGTCGGATCAGGCGGAGTTTGCGGTGGCAGACCTGTACCAGGTTGACGCTGAGCTGTCATTGTCAGACAGGGCGCCGGGTTGCCAAAAGTTGCTGGTCGATCCGCCGCGTTCAGGCGTTGGCCCTGCGTTGGCGGATATCCTGGCGCTGCGACCAGGCCGGTTGGTGTACGTGTCCTGCCATCCAGACAGCTTTATCCGGGATGCCGCCACCCTGGCCCATGCCGGTTACCGCTTCCAGGTGCTGAAACTGTTCGATATGTTCCCGCACACGGCGCATCTGGAGATTCTGGCGCTGTTTGAGTCAGGGCCAGAATCCGGATCTGAGGAGGGCGCGAGCTTATGGTAAAGCTACGCGAAGATCTGCCGCGAACGCCGGACGGACGCATTGATGTCGAGAGCTGGGTGGACAGCCTTTTGGTGCGTAACGACGCGGTACCGCGCGAGCAGTTGCTGACGGCCTGTGAGCTTGTGCAGTCTGCAACGCGCCGCGGCGATCTGTTGCTCGACTACGGGCTGGAATGCGCCGAACTCATTGCCGATCTCAAGCTGGATGCGGAGTCGATACTTGCAGGGCTGGTATTCCGTGCCCTGCATGGTCGACACATTGCAGGCAGGGATGTGCGGCGTCAGCTTGGCTCGAACGTGGAGTCGATGGTCGAGGCGCTGGCCAAGCTGGCTGACGTCCGTGATCTGGAACTGTCTTCGTCTCCATTTCTGGAGACCAACGCTGAAGACCAGCTTGAAAACGTGCGCAAGATGCTGGTGTCGCTCATTGATGATGTGCGTGTTGCCATCATCAAACTCGTCGAGCGCATCGTGACGTTGCGGCGGCTGCGTCTTCGCCATGGTGGGCGCGGCAGCCGGGTTGGTCAGGAGTCCCTGGAAGTCTTCGTACCCTTGGCCAATCGGCTGGGTATCTGGCGCCTGAAGTGGGA
>SKXG01000311.1 GCA_007128525.1 Pseudomonadales bacterium
CGATGCGGTGTGGCAGGTTGAGCGCCGGGTCTGGCGCGCTGTAATGCTCTTCCCAAAAGGTCGAGGCAGCGCCGTCAGTGCTCACCTGATAGGCCACCTTGAGCGTACCGGCCGGGCTGAAGCCAAAAGCGGGCCTGATCCTGTACGAGCGCTCCATGGGAATCGAGGATGGCAAATGCAGAGAAATACTGGTGTTCGAGCCCATGGTGTTCTCGGACGTCGAGATGTTTTCAATGTCCAGCCCGCTGCGAATACCGCCCTCCAATGTGCCGACCTGGAAAGGCACACCCTTTACCGGAATGCTGATCGGCACATTGAAATCAAAACTTCCGGAGATGGACTCCGTAAATGTAATGGTTTCGCCCTGCCTGACCGTTTCATCAAACCGCAGCTCAGCTGAATAGGAGGTGCCGCCCACCTGCAGCACTTCAGCCACATCAACAGTTCGGGTATTACTTTCAAAGCGCCCTGCGACGTAGTTGTCGATGGGTGACACAGACGACACCCGGCGTAACTCTTCACCTACGCGGATGATGCAGCCATAAGGGTCAATACCCAATATGCCTTCCGTTGATTGGCACTGGCGTCTGGCATCATCACCTGAGGGAACGTAGTTGCCCAGAAAGTTGAACAGATCGGCGATGGTATCAACCTCTCCAGAGAACGTTGGATAGCTGAGGATGTTGCCGACCTGGTGCTTGGGTTGATAATGATCGTTCAACGTCCCTGGCCCAACCATGGTCATCTGCGTGCTGGGTATGGCGACATCAATGTAAGCGTTGTCCTCATCCAGCACGGTGGCGCCGTCAGGTCTGCCCTCGGGACGGCCGCCTTGCGCCGGAAAACGCCAGTAATCAACGGTCTGCAACTTGCTCCAGACCACATCGTCGTCAACAGCCCCGCTCACCTGGCGCAGTGATACATTGGTCTCCATCGCCTGAAAGTCTTCGGTGACGAGTTGCACTTCAGTTTCAACGGAAATTTCAGCGACATTGCTGAAGTCTTTACCCAAGGGTTTGGGAATGCCCACACCACCACCCGTTGTGGTACCCGTGGTCCAGTCCGTCTTGGCCTTTTGACTGATATTTCCCCCGATAAAGTCTGTCTGGGAAAACTCGGCGTAGTACGTCTCACGCATGCTGACGTCAACGATGCCGCCCAAAGCCCGCAAATAGTCCACATGTTTGGGCGGCTGCTGCAGTATCACCGACTGGGTTTCGATTTCGCTGACCACATAGTGCATGGTCGCATCGCCGAGAAAGATCGTCCGGCATTCATCCGAAGAGGACGAGTCGGGGTGACGAATACACCGGCGACTCTGGTAATAGCCCGCGTCGCCATTGACGTCAGCTGCCACCAGCAAGGGCGCAGTGGACGGGCTGATTCCGAGCGGGTGGCTGATGGTGCTGCCGTGGCCAGAGGTCCGCCCCAGCGAAAGGGTGACGCTGTCCAAGGTATCCGCTGCCGGGTCCGCCACATAAAAGGACGGCATTTGTCCAAGAAACGGCCTTGTGTTGGTGTTGCTACAGTCTCTGGCGGTTTCGCCCTCGCTCCAGCCGCCATGCCAGCGGTGGTCGACGAGCCCGTCTCTGATGCTGACAAAACCACCAGCAACCAACGTGGCCGGACTGCGGCTGTCTGTTTCGGCTGTACCACGCAGGCGCGGCAGCGAGGGCCAGGCCGGTTCTTCAAAGATCAGACCCAACTCGCCCCCGCTGCCTATGAACGGATCACCCAGTCGGCCGTACATGACCTGCACCACAGGACCGCGATTGGTGTCAGCTCGCACCAGCAGCCCCATCGTTTCACAGCGATCAATGTCGTTGTTCTCCGAGACACGGCCGATCGCCAGCTGTATCGACGAGTCTGGCAGAATGTCGAGTGCCGTGCGGGTGCCATCAGCTTCGCCGAAGCTGCCAAGGGAACCGGCGCTGCTGCCAATCTGCACAGGATTCGCAAAGCCATCCATGCTCTGAAGATGCCAGGCACGCTTCTCATAGTTGCCGCCTTGTTGCCAGACCACGAAAGCAACATCGCGGTTGGTCAATTGCGAATGCGCACCGAGCGGCCCACCCTGACTGGCGACGACGTCCCAGCCATGCGCCAATGCCGCATCCTCGGGCAGTTCCGGGCTGACCAGCAGCGCCTGACGACCGGAATCATCCGCAACCAGATCAAGCCGCTCCAGGGACCGCTCGTCCGTGTCGGGATGACCGGTATCCGTATCGTCACGGATGCGCCGATACTCGAACAGATCGATGACGATCCGGCGGTCGGTGTTCAGGTAGGCGACCAGCAAATGGGGCCCGGCGCGGTTGAGGAAGCTGTCACCGTGACGCAGTACGATCCGGCTGCCCGGCAGAAGCGGCTGACTGGTCAATGCTGACAGTGCAGACGTCGGTGGCGGCGCCTCAGCGTTCTCGTTTTCAGGGTAGTCGAGGGTTTCAAAGCTCAGCACATGAACACGCACCCGGTGCTGCCCGGCCACCACCGCGGCATGCGCCACCGCGACTTCATCATGATAACGCGAGGCCTCAGAAGTCGGTGCTTCAATCGCTAGGCCGCCGCTGATTTCATCAAAGGCATCCAGGTCTGCAACCAACACAGCAACAGGACCGGAAGCGACGCCACTGAAGCTGCGCGCAGCGATTGCGACCTCATCCTGGTCAGCATAGCCGGTCAGCTCCAGGAGCAGTTCGTCGCTGCTGACGCCTATCGGCCGTCCAAGCAGCGCAATCTGGTGCAAGGCAGAGTCCAGCGTGCGACCGGCATCAGCGGCCAGAGGTACGTAGGCTTCGCGTGATGACGTGATCACCGGCGCTAGCGGTTCGCTCGTTTCACCGCCCGTAAAACCGCTAACCGGTGTGTCCAGCAAACCCATCTGCATTTCGCCGGCCGCAGTCTGGCCGATCAGAACCAGTTCATCGTCAAGCTTGACTGGCAGGCGCGCCAACCGTCCACCGTAGGGATTGCGTTCGCCGAACCGCGGATCCCGAGCGGCGCTGGCTGACAACACAATGACAACCACCGCTACGCTGGTGCTGACATCGCTGCTGTCGGTGGCCGTTAACAGGATGCTGTGTTGACCGGGTGTCAGCTGATCGGTTTCGGCCTGATTACCTGTGCCGAAGGCCCCTAGCGCGGGCGTACTCCACACCAGCCTGTCGCCAGTCAGCGCACTGCCATCTGCGGCTTCTGCAGAGGCGGAAAACGTAACCGTCTCGCCAGCGGAAAAGCTGTCACCAAAGCCTGGAAACAGAATTTCGGCAGTAGGCGGCGTGTCGCTCGATGCGGCGGAGCTGCTTGATCCGCCGCCGCAGGCGCTGACAATCAGAAGTGGCGCGCCGAGCATTGCAGCGACGCGAAAAAAGCGAAGTAACACGGCAACTGCGGCATCCATAAAGGCCTCCCCGCCCAAAGGGCCAGTGGTAGGCTTGTGGCTCGCCGCCGTAACGCAAACTCAGTGGCCAGTACAAGTCTGGTGAATTTGCTTGCCAGCAGATCCTAGCACTGCGCGGGTGCTCAATCCAACCAAGTGACCGGGTCTTCGCGCAGCGCGATGTCGTCTACGACGCTCACACTGCGTAGCGGAGAATCGCAGCAAGGGCGCCGCCGCCAGGGATGTCAGCTTTGCGTTCGCCGATCACCTTGCCGCCCATGGCCAGTGTGCGGCCCGCTATTTCATCAACAATACCGTAAGTTTCAGCGCCTTCCTGATCAGCAAAAGTCACCTCGCCAGTCTGCTCATCAATTCGGCCGGTGATAACTTCATCAATGTTCACCACAAGTGAGTCGACCGCACCAAAGGTAGCGGCCCGCGCAGCTATCGCCACATCAGTTGTCGCCCGCCCTTCACTCTCGCGCTCGCTATATAGCGCCTTGAAGGCTTCAATGGTCTTGGTGTGGCGCTGATCAAGAATCGGGCGCGCCGTGGCGGCCAGCTCATGTTCCGGGATGCGTACCGGGCTGGTTTCGATCACCTGAGAAGCAAGTTCCGGATAGGTATTGACTGATCTGTAGATGGACAAGAGAGGCTCGCTTGCCGCCAGAATCAGCGGCTCATGGCGACCGGACAACAGCGGGCGCAGCGCCGCATCCACCATGCGACAGAATTTGCGCAGATAAACCTTCTGACCTTCACTACCGTGCTGGCGACCGGAGGTGTGAGAGCGCGTATTGACCGAGGCGGTTCCTACTGCGGACGCCGCGTCCTTGGGCATGTTCGGCACCCTGATCGCTACAGCTGGCATGTCACTGAACACTTCAATGAGACGTACTTCGTTCTCTGCCAAGGCCAGAACGAAAGCATGCTGCTCGACACTGATCGCACGTATCAGGGGCTTCAAGTGAAAGCGGTCAGACACCTGAACCATCGCTGTAAGCCTGTTCGGCAAACGATAGCTGCGGTGTGATTCGGGCGTGGCGAAAATGGCCAGGCTATTGGCCTGGTACTTCCAGAAATCCTCATCCTCGGTGACTTCTTCAAGCTGCTCGACGATGGCCCAGCGCTCGCGCTTGTCGATCCCGGCTTTCTCCAGCTGGCTGTCGGCCTCCTTGATCAGGTTTGACAGTACAATCCCGGCCTCGCCGATATGCTGAGTTTGGGGGGTCGTTTCCACATAGATGGAGACGCTGGCCTGATTGCGCTCTGCAAACAGGGTTTGGATTTCGGGCAGGGTCGGGATGTCGACGTGCAGCATGCTAACTTCCTTGAGATCTGAGATGAAAGGTCACAGCCAAGCATCTTAGGGTAGGAGGCTATGCTTGTGTCCGCGTCACGCATTCTCTGCCTTTAAGGCCAGAAATGCACCATTGACTGACTTTAGTATCGCGAAGATGTGCCAACACCGAAACCGGGGCCCGGGATGTTGTGGTCAATTGCGGCGGCCTGCATCACGTCCTCAGCGATGCCAGGCACGGCGGCCAAGGATGACGACATCCCGCTCTACCCCATCAAGGGATGCCACGCCAGGCAGCTCTCCCCACCGCATGAAACCCAGCCGGCCAAAGAGCTGTAAGCTGGCGGTATTGTGCGCAAAGATAAAGCCGAG
>SKXG01000376.1 GCA_007128525.1 Pseudomonadales bacterium
CTTCGTTGATAAAGGAGGCCGTTTGCGCGAAGTCACTGGGATGGCGGGTATAGATGGGCTGGATGCTGGTGCCGAAAGGGATGTCCTTGGTGACCAGGCCAATGGCCGTGCACAGGCCCAGAACATCACCGATGCTCGGGCAATAGATGCCGCTGAAACCGCGCTTTTCGATGTCCTGTGCCATCTCAATAATGGCTTTCCGGCGTCCTGGAACGGCCGCCAGACTGACGGCAGGCATGCGTTGACTCATGGCGATACTCACTTATTGGTTTGCTTGGAAAGGGGGCATTCTGGCATCAGGCGGGCCGCACTGGCCAGCCACGATGGCGCCACTCAGCGTTGGCGCCGGCGTCGTGGGCGTAGAAACAGCCCGAACAGTGCAACGCCCGCCAGGAAGCCGCCGATGTGGGCCCAGAAAGCCACCGCACCGCCAGCATCAAGCAGGATGCCCAGCAGTTGTAGCAGGAACCAGTAACCCAGCATCAGGATGGCCGGCACCGTGATGGTGGTGATGTAAAAGCCGAGGAAGATCAGCAGCCGGATTCGACCGGTCGGAAACAGCAGACACATACCGCGTCCGGCCCCAGAGCGATCGTATCGCCGGCCCTCAGCTCGCCTGTCAGCTCAGCCGGAATCAGGCCGTACTGGCAAATCGACTGCAGCATCGGCTCCGGCAGACCCAGGCCCTGTAACAGCACCCAACTGGCAGCATTGAGGCCGATCAACGTGAGCGTGGCAAGCGGGATCGTACTCCGACCGAGACGGGGCGACGGCTCGACGGCGACTGGCAACATGGCTCAGTCTTGGTGGCTTGTCAGCTCGCGCAATACCGAAAGTAGCCGGTCGTTTTCTTCGGGTGTACCAATGCTGATGCGCAGCGCATCCCGAAGGCGCGGCTGATTGAACCAGCGCACCAGGATGCCGCGCGCTTTCAGGCCCAAATACAGCGTCTCAGCAGCCGGCACAGATGCCGGTGCGTAGGCGAGCAGGAAGTTGCTCTGAGAGGTGGGCATGGTAAAGCCCAGTTCGGCCAGGGCATCAGCCAGGCGGGCGCGCTCGTTGCGCACCCGGGTCCAGCTGTCCCGGGCATGGGCCTGGTCGGCAAATGCCGCTGCCGCGAGGGCCTGGGTAACGGCGTTGATGTTGTAGCTGTCGCGCGTCTTGGTCAGCATGGGTTCGATCAGGCTGGCGGCGCCCATGCCCCAGCCCAGGCGTAGCCCAGCCAGCGCATAGCCTTTGCTGAGCGTGCGCAGCAGCAGCACATTGTCGTGTGCCTGCAACAATGCGGTAGTCTCCTGGGCGGCGTCCGGATCAACGAAATCCACATAGGCTTCGTCGATCAGCAGCACACCGTCGAACTCATCGGCAACGGCCTCAAGCTGTGCCAGTGGCATCAGGACGCCACTGGGCGCATGTGGGTTCACCAGGGCGCAGAGACCGGCGCCGGCACTGTTCAGCTGCGCGACAAAGTCGTCCGGCAGCTGCCAGTGGTCATCGAGTGGAATATTCAGTACCGGCGCATCGGCAACCGCTGCCAGTACCGGATAGAGCGAGTAGGAAGGCGCGGCCGTTGCGAAGGGCTGGCCGGGCGACAAGAAAGTGGTAAAGGCCAGGCGTAGCAGCTCATCACCACCATTGGTGACCAGGATCTGCTGGCGCTCCAGTCCGAAGTGCGCTGCCACCAGGTCTCGAAACGGATCGGCCGTTGGTTGTGGATAGCGGCGCAGCAGGTCGGCATCAAATGTCCGCAGTGCTTGGCCCACCGCAGGGCTTGGCGGATACGGATTCTCGTTCGTGTTGAGCTTCAGGGTGCGGGCGTCTGCCGGCTGCTCACCCCAGGTGTAGCCCTGCATTTGGGCAATATTGGGTCGCTCGTAGCTCATTGGGTATGTTCTGACTCCGGTTCTTCGGCGGCGGTGGATGCCTGTGGTGCTGCCTCGTCTGTGGTGTTGTCGATCCGATCGCCAACCGTTCCGGCCGGGCCGAGCAGCACGGCAATGTGCCGGGTGCCCGGGTTTGCTTCCAGCGCAATCTTGGCGGCCATCGTCAGCGGCACGGACAGCAGCATGCCGACTGGGCCAAGTACCCAGCCCCAGAAGATCAACGACAGAAACACCACCAGCACCGACAATCCCAGGCCGCGACCCATGTAACGCGGCTCGACCAGATTACCCATCACCAGGTTCAGCGTTAGGTAGCCACCGGCCGCTATGACTGCCGGCCACGGACCGAGCTGGATAAAGGCGACGAGTACCGGCGGAATTCCGGCGATGATGGAGCCGATGGTGGGCACAAAGTTCAGCAGGAAGGCGAGCAGGCCCCACAACACCGGGAAGTCGATGCCCAGCGCAGCCGTCAGGGTGAAAGCGAGCAGCCCGGTTATCAGGCTGATCAATGTCTTGATGCCCATGTAGTGATTGACGGTATCGACGATGCGGAAGAAATGCGGCAGGTCGCGATCCGGATATTGCAGCACTGCGCGCAGCTTTTCCGGAAAGCCGGCACCTTCCATCAGGATAAAGCCGACCGTCAACATGATGAACAAGCCATTGCTCAGGGCGCTGCCCAGGCCGCGAGCCAGATTGCCGGCCATGGCCAGTGCCGTGCTGGGGTCGAGTTGTTCGCGGACGACATCCATGGAGACGTCTATGCCAAAGGGCCGCAACAGGTCCAGCGTGTAAGCCACCCATTCCAGGATCACGGCCTCATACGTTGGCCATTCGGTTGCCAGGCTGTTCACGGAGCGGATCACCAGCCCGGCAACCAGGCTCAGGGCGCCAAGCAGAATCAGCAAAATGATGATCAGTGCTGCCCAGGTGGGCAGGCCATGGTTTTGCATGAACCGCATCGGCCCGGCGGCGACGATGCTGATGAATATCGACAACAGCAGCGGGACAACAAGGGCTTCCGCCGCCTTGATACCGGCGACGATGATCACCAATGCAGCAAAGATCAGGATCGCCTGGCTGGCAGAAGTCAGTTGCGGGGGCACCGGCGCCTCCATGCGGACACGAATGGACAATCTTAACGGTATTTCCGGGGCCAATCACACAACGCGGTCCGCAAAGCCTCTGGCGCTTTGCCTCAGCGATGCAGCGTGACGTTGGGCAGCGGCAGATACAGGTGCACGGTGGTGCCCTGGTCCGGGTTGGAGTCGACGCCGATGTGACCGTTGTACTGGTGGACGATGCCGTGTACGACAGACAGGCCAAGGCCGGCACCGTCGCCGACTGGCTTGGTGGTGTAGAAGGGTGTGAACAGTTCTTCCGGCGCCGTCTGTATGCCCCGGCCACTGTCGCTAATGCTGATAACCAGATAGGTGCCGCGGAAACGGCTCAGGCAGGAGGCGCAGTTACGGTTGACCTGGGCGACTTCGGCACTGATGCGAATGTCGCCTCTGTTGTCCATGGCTTCCGCAGCATTCAGACCGATATTGATAATGGCTTGCTGAAGCTGGCCGGGATCGGCCTCTACCAGAGTCGGGGTGTCGGTAACCTGTGTCTGTATGTTTACGGTGGCTGGCAAAGTTGCGCGCAGCAGTTCAGCGCTCTCTTGAACGCACTGTGCAAGGTTCAGTGGAACAGGTTCGGCGCGGCTGCCTCGACTGAAGGTCAGCAGCTGTCGCACCAGGACTGAGCCACGGACACTGCCACGCTCTATCTCAGTGAGATAGCTCAGCAGACGGTCATCCTTGCGTTCGCGGGCGTGCTCCTGAGACAGCTCGGTAAAACCCAGTATCCCGGCGAGCAGATTGTTGAATTCGTGCGCGAAACCACGGGTCATCTCGCCGATGGTGCGCAGTTTCTGTGAGTGGTGGAGCGCCTGCAATTCCTCCTGGTGAGCACGGGCTATGTCCGTCTCGCGCTGCAGCAGGCTGACCCGGTTCTCGAGTTCACTGGCACGCGCCTGCTCAGCAAGTCGGCTACGGCGTTCCTCGTGTATACGCTGCGACAACGCGAACGCCAGCAGCGACAACTCGGTAATCGAGCCCCATATGATGCCGTGTCGGGTCAGCCAGATGTCGGGTAACAGGCCCAGCAGCATTGCCGTGAAACTGAGTGTGCCCAGCACCATCCAGCCGTGGGCAAACACGTATACGGCGGCCAGCCTGTAGCCCTGATACCAGCGCGCGAGACCCAGCACGAGCAAGCCACTGGTGAGTACCAACAACATGCTGGCATTCAGCCGTCCAATCCAGGCGGCGGGCGAGAACACGCCCCATATGGCGGCAGCCAGCATGACCAGCGCCAGGCTGGTGAACACCACATGGGTTCTGGGCAGGTTGCCGGGTACGCGCAGAAACACGGCGGCAAACCAATAGCTCAAGCCAATGCCGAGGGCGACCAGAACATAGGACACAGAGCGATCTACACCGCCGAGGCCGGGCCACAGATAGTGCTGCGCGAAACCGTTGACCACTGCCATCGACATGCAGACGGTGCCGGCGTATGCGGCGTACAACAGATAAGCACGGTCGCGAAAGCCAACGTACAAACCCAGGTTATACAGCAGCATGATCAGAATGATGCCGAAATACAGGCCGTAACCCAGGTTCTGTCGCGCCTGCCAGCGCAGGAACTCGTCGGCCTGGAACCGCTGTACAGGCACGTAATGCGGGCTGTTGCCTCCGGCCCGAATAAACACCCGTTCAGCGTGAGCGGGTACCGGGAACACGTAGTCGCGCATCGGTAGTGCCCTTGCGCTGAAGTCTCGCCGGCTGCCCGTTTGAAAGTGGGCAATCAATCCGTTCTCATCAAGAAACCAAAGCTCGAGATCTTCAAGCCAGGGATTGCTGATGGTGAGCAGGCCGAGGTTTCCTTCGTCGCTCAGGTCGGCGCGCAACCAGGTGGGGCCGGCGCTATAGCCGTAGCTGCGACGTGCAGGGGTGGGCTCCCAATCGCCCAAAGTGTCGAGCGACTCCAGCGTGGCGAGTGTCAACGCATGGCGGGTATCGGTAATAGCGAGTGCAACGCTTGCATCGTCGCCAGC
>SKXG01000082.1 GCA_007128525.1 Pseudomonadales bacterium
ACCTGGAAGATCCGGTGGGGTTGAAATCCGCGCTGCTTGAGGCCGCAGCCGGACTGGAGTTTGACTTCAGCATTCAGGAAGACAACGTTTATCGGCGTAATCGGCGTCTCGTTGCCTTCGACATGGATTCGACTCTGATTCAGGCAGAGGTCATTGATGAACTGGCCCGACTGCACGGCGTCGGTGAGCAGGTTGCTGCGATCACAGAAAGCGCGATGCAGGGAGAGATAGATTTCCAGACCAGCTTTCGCAAGCGTGTCGCCCTGCTCAAGGGCTTGTCAGCGGACGCACTGCAACAGGTGGCTGATGGCGTCAGGCTGACTGATGGTGCCGATCGGTTGATTTCGACGCTGCAGCACTTTGGTTATCGCACCGCGATCATCTCTGGGGGCTTTACGCTGGTGGGTCGCCGGCTGCAGGAGATACTGGGCATCGATTATCTGTTTGCCAATGAACTCGACATTGCCGATGGCGCGGCTACGGGCGAGGTCCGGGGGCCAATTGTTGACGCGGACCGCAAGGCGCAGCTGCTGCGGGAAATCTGTCAACGTGAACGCATCGCCATGGCGCAGGCCATAGCCATCGGTGACGGCGCCAATGACTTGCCAATGCTTGCGGCGGCCGGTCTGGGTGTGGCCTTTCACGCCAAGCCGCTGGTCCGGGCGTCAGCAAACCACGCCATCAGTCGTTTTGGTTTGGATTCGGTGCTGTATCTGATCGGTTTCAGTGATCGCGACATTGCGCACATCGACTTGCACTGATGATCTACGACCTCAGTCGTCGCCGGCGAAGTCGTAGTTCATCTCTGCAGTGGGTTCTTGCAGGTAGTGGCCCTGGATGTAGTTGGCGCCAGCCTGCCACAACGCGGACAGTACGGTCGCACTCTCGACCATCGGCACAATTGTCATCTTGCCCATGCCCTGCAGCTCCCGGATCTTGTCCGTGAAGGCGTTGCGCTTCTCGCTGTCGGCATCAATCTTCTGCACCAGACTGCCGTCGAGCTTGATGAAATCGACCGGCACGTGTTTCAACGTGTCGAAAGCGTTCTTGCCGATGCCAAACTGGCTCAGCGCGACACGACAATGCATGGCGCGTAAACCGTTGACGAAGGCCTTGGCCTGACGCAAGTAGGCGGCCGCATCTTTCTCAGTGATCTGAAATATGACCGCATCACTGGGCAGGCGCGCAGCTTTGATCGCGACCCCCAGCCACTGAACGAACTCTTCATCAAGCAGCGAGTTTTGCGTCAGATTGACGGTGAGTCGGGTGTTGTGGCCCTTGGAGCGATGGGTCGACAGCAGCTTGATCGACTGCAGAATGACCCAGCGGTCGATCTTGCCGGCGATACCATGTTCGATGGCTGCTGGCAGGAAGGCGCCAGGTGCAATCTGCTCACCTTCCTCGTCGATCATGCGCAGGAACACTTCATAGTGCTCGTCGGAGTCGCCACGCAGGCTGATGATCGGCTGAAACAGCAGCAGGAACCGTTGCTTCTCGAGGGCCTGCCGGATTTGATCGGCAATGGCCTGGTTTTCGCCGTTGGCGCTGCTGCCCGGGCCACCGTCGCTGTCGATCTGAGCGGCGGCACTGTACCAGTGCACTTGATTCTCCGCTTTGCCGGCGCGGCCTTGCATCATGGCGCGGAAGGCCAGCTCAATGGCCTGTGCGGCGTTGTTCGGGTCGCTGACATTGATGGCGCCCAGCGTCAGCGTACAGCGTACGGTGCGGCCACCAATCTCGAACATGCAATCTTCAACCGCCCGGCGCATGTCCTCGGCAACCATGTCGCTGCCTGCGGCGCTGGCGGCCGTGATGCCGATGGCAAAGATCTCTACGCTGATCCGATTGATGACGGCCTTGGGCGCTACGGCGTGCAGACATTCGGTAATGTCGTCCAGCAACTGCTGGCTCAATGCAAATCCATGCTCTGCCTGTAATGCAGCGAAGTCATCAACGGAGGCCAGCACGATGGCGGCGAGTGAGTCCGGGGATGCTTGCAGGCAGGCCACAAAGGCTTCGCCGCCGGGACGGCTACCACCGTTGGCCTTGGTGGGCGCTGCCGAAGGCTCGGCTGGGTTGGCCTCGGCTGGGTTGGCCTCGGCTGCAGCCGTGCCGTTGGATGCCACGTCTGCCTGTTCGGTGCTATCTTCAGCCGGCGGCACTGCGGCAGTAGCCACCGCTGCGCCGGCCTGTGCCCGAATCATGACCTGCATGCAATGCTCGCCCTCGTAGTCCGCTGCGCTGAGCGAGATCTGCAGGGGCATGTTGTGACCGTCGGTGTGCCGGCCGATGATTTCTTTGTTCAGGTCCTGTTCGTTGGCGCGGAAGGTTTTGACCGCACTCTTGAGCTCGTCGGCGCAGCTGGCATCGACCAGGTCGAGCAGCGACAGCCCGATCAGGTCGTCCTGCTCGCTAAAGCCAAACAGCTCGACATAATCCTGATTGGCGTGAATGTGCATGCCTTCGTGTACATAGGCGATCGCGGTCGTGGTGTTGGCCAGCAGCAGCTCGCAGCGGCGTTCAGCTTCGGCCAGCGCACGTCGCGTCTTGACCAGCTGACGAGCCTGGCACACGTGGTTCAGTTCGCGTCTGATCACATGGAGCAGACGTTCGTGGTCCTGTTCACAGATCAGATCGGCCGCGCCCAGAGCCAGGGCCGGTGCAATCAGGTTGCAGTCGTTGGTCTCCGCCAGAACCAGTACGGGCAAGTCTGGGGATTGCTTTTGCAGGTTGCTCAGCAGCGTCTGAAGATCGCTGAAGTCCTCGTGGCAAAGCAGTACATCAAAACTGTGCTGCTCCAGCGCTGAGTACAGCCGGTCGGTATCGGTGCAGACTTTCGGGCGAGTCAGCAGCCCGGCATTCCGCAAGCTGGAGTCCAGCTCGTGCGCCCGGTTTTCGGACGCGTCTGCGATGAGCAGGCGTACTTGTGAAGCTGTGGCCATAGTGCGCGAGTTGTCCCTGTCGATGTCCCTGTCCGTTGCTGGCCAGCGGGACTGTCGTCAGGCTGGCCTAGCGCGAGGGCTTGCTGCCGCCGCTGATGGCGTTCCAGAGCTCTTCCATGCTGCGGTTGTCACCCTGGGTTTCCAAGTAACCATCCAGCATTCGGAACGTGAACTGTGTATAGCTTTCCGTCACCCGTACCTGGCGCAGCAGTTGGGCCGTCGATTGTTGTCCCTGATGCCGCATCTGAACCTTCTGCTGCTCAGCGAACCCGACCAGCGGCACAATCAGCATAGCAGGCTGCTTGATGGCCTCCAGTGCGGGCGACAATAGAGCCCGACTGTATTCCCGTTGTGTGCTCAACTTCTCGATTCTGCGCACGGCGACGGGGATGGCCTGCGGGGCGAGCAGCTCGACACCGAGGATGCTGTGCGCCGTTTCGTGACGGATCCAGCGGCAGTCGGCGATGCACCAGTTCTGATCATCAGCTTCCCGAATGGCCAGAAGTTCGCCGGACAGGAGCTGGGCCGGAAACTCGCCGACCCAGCGCAAACCGTAGCCTGCCGGGCTGGTGTCCACGATATCGGCATCGTGGCATGGGTAGTCTTCTGCCAGGTCTGTCTGACGTTTCGCGTCCTTGCGGCTGAGCAGCACGCGACTGGGATCTTCGATGTTGGGATTCTCGGGAATCCGCATGGGGCCGGCGTCAATGGCCTGGGCCCAGGGGTCGGACACCGGCTGGGGGCGAGCTGTCTGGCGCTGTTCGCTGGCGGGGTCAAGGAATGGATTCAGCTCGCGGCGCAACAGGGCCCGGGTGCTGCCAAGCTGCTCGGCAAACTCCACCCCACCAGACAGGTAAAAGTGTGCGGTGCGGAGACCGACGCAGACCTTCATCCGGCCACCAGCTGGCAGGCGCCGGAAGCTGCGCTGGCGCATGGATCCCCAGCACTGTGTTACCTGTTGCAGCACCGTCTGGGGCAGGTCATCGGTGACTTCGAGGTCAGTATCCTCCTCGCGCAGCCAGGCATCCAGGGCCTGGACCAGGCGAGCAGTGTAGATACCACGACAGGATGCCCGGGACGCTGTCAACAAGCGCTTGAAACAGGGAGGCGCGTCGGCTTCCATATCGACGACCAGCTCGCAGTCACGGGTGTCGGGCATCAGCGCAACCTTGCCCAGCCAGGCCTCCAAGGCCTGGAACAGCAGGCTCAGATGGCGTGGCCGCATTCGATTCGGGTTGGCGCTCGCCAGCAGCAGTGCGCGCAAGTAACTCTGTTCAATGTTCAGGCTTGTGTGTTCGTTGTCCTCATCACTGAAGCTGCGATCGTGCAGGTCCAGACCTTCTGCCAGCACGTACAGTTGATGTAGCTCACGCCAGGTACCGGCGCTCAATGATGTGTAGTACTGATAGGCTCGGAGCAGAATCCGGGACAAATCAGTAATGGCCCGGTGGATGGCGAGGGCCAGACCAAGCCGCACTTTGTCATCCAGGCGCTCGTGCAGCAAATCGCGAATGGTGCTCTTGTAGCCATCGACCAGCGCCACCTGCAGCAGTTGTGCAGCCCGTGCCGGTCCATTATTCAGATGTGGCTGCCCCTGTGCTGTCCTGTCCAGACGCAGGCACAGATACAGCAGTGTCGGCCGCAGGGCTTCCAGGCACTCCAGGCGGAGATTCCCTGCCACCTGCAAGCGTGCCACCTCGTCGGTGGCCTTGTGCAGCTGCCGGGCCGTTTCCTGTGTGTTGGCCATGGGCAGTTCAGCGACCCAGCCGGCAATGGCTTTGGGGTCGCCGTCGCAGAAACTCAGCCTGGGCAGGTCGCTGTCCGGTGCTTGGATGGCGTATTCCACTGGGCCCATCGACATCTACAACTTCCAGGCTCGCGAGTGATCCGCCCAGTATAGGGCATCGAAAGCGCTCTGATTAATCCGGCCGCACATTTTCTGGTGCGCCCAATACTTGCTTGGCGCCCAGCCCCGGCGTCTCACGGACCAGTTTCGGGAGCAGGTAGCCCGGCAGAAGGTCGCCGAGCTGCTGCCATAGTCGGAG
>SKXG01000313.1 GCA_007128525.1 Pseudomonadales bacterium
ACCGACTCCACGTCGCAGGCCGGGCAGGAGGCCAGTGCTGCCGTCAACAGTGGTGCCGAGGTGATGGAGAAGAACATCGAGTCCATGTCCTCCCTGCTGGGCACGGTCGAGCAGGCCGCCGGCACTGTTGCCAAGCTGGGTGAAGACTCGAAACAGATCGGCACCATCCTTGAAGTCATCCGCGGCGTAGCCGAGCAGACCAATCTGCTGGCCCTCAACGCGGCGATCGAGGCCGCCCGTGCCGGGGAACATGGCCGCGGGTTTGCCGTGGTGGCCGACGAGGTACGCAAGCTGGCGACCCGCACGCAGGAGTCCACCGACGAGATCGAGAGCATGATCTCGCGTCTGCAGACCGCCACAGGCTCTGCGGTGAAGGCGATGCAGCACGGCCAGGAAGAGGCCGAGACCACCATGGAGCACACCGCCGAGGTGAACGGCGCCCTGCAGCAGATCCGCCAGTCGGTGACCACGATCGTGGAGATGACCGATCAGATCGCGGTTGCCGCGCGTCAGCAGAGCACCGTGGTCGAGGACATCAACCGCAACATCGTGCAGATCTCCGACGGGGCCGATCAGTCTGCCAACACCGCCGATCGGGTCAGCGCGGCCTCCGACGAGCTCAAGCAGGTCGAGCGCGAGATCCAGCAGGCGCTGGCCCAGTTCCGGCTCTGATGACGGCTGGATCAGCCCGGGGGCTGCCCCCCGGACTCGACCCGGGTGCGCCAGGCCTGCGCGGCCTGACGCAAACGCCGTACCACGCCGCGGCGTCCGGAGACCCCCAGACGGACAGCCAGGTCGTCCCAGTCGATCGGTGGCTCCAGGGCGGTGGCCAGCACCGTTCCTTCTGTATCGGTCGGCGGCTGCGCGCGTAGCTGGCGGACCAGGGCCGGGAGTACCCATTCCAGTGGCCGGGCGCGCTCGGCGAAGGCCTTGAGCTCCGCCAAGTCCTTTGTCATCGCCGGATCAGGTCCGGCCTCCGGAAAAAGGGCTTCCAGCGCCCGTGCCAGGGCCGTTTCGTGCCAGGGCCACAGACGATCCCGCCATGCGGGCCAGTCCCGGGCCTGTGCGGCTGCCAGGCATCGTATCGGCCCGGCGAGCGCGTCATCGACCGCCTTCAGGACTACACCCCCTGGGCGGCCGCTGTAGGGATCCGGGCGCAGGCCGGCACGTAGCAGGTCGAAGCCCCCGCGTTTCCACAGCCCGAGCAGGTCGGGATCCAGGCCAAAGCTGGCCCCGACCATGCCGATACCCTCGGCCCGAGCGCGTTCGGTGATCTGGTGCAGCAGCCGCTGTCCCAGCCCGCGACCCTGCCAGTGCGGATGCACCGCGATGCGCTGGATGCGCCAGACCGGGTGCCGGGCCAGGTCGAACGCCCCCTGGGCTGCCAGCACGCAGGGCAGAAAATGCCCCTGGGGTCGGCGCTCTCCTGCCCAGACCGCTTCGGCCATGCTGGCGTTGATCCCAATGGTATGGGTGCCGGGGGCTTTGGCGCCGCCGGTGCCGGCAACTTCTCGGATATCTTCAGCGATGTGTTCGGAGACATCTTCGGCGGCGGCGGCGCGCGCAGTTCCGTACAGCGTGGCGCCGATCTGCGCTATAACCTCGAGCTCGACCTCGAGCAGGCAGTAGCCGGCGACGCCATCGAGATCCGCATACCGGTTGCCCAGGCCTGTGACGACTGTGACGGTACGGGCGCGCGCAAGGGCACCAGTCCTGTCACCTGCCCGGATTGCAACGGTATGGGCCAGGTGCGGGTGACACAGGGCTTTTTCTCGCTGCAGCAGACCTGCCCGCGCTGTCGGGGCGCCGGCCAGATCATCCAGGATCCGTGTCGGAGCTGTGGTGGTCAGGGCCGCGTCGAACGCAGCAAGACGCTGGCGGTGAAGGTGCCGCCTGGTGTGGATACCGGTGACAGGATACGGCTGGCCGGCGAAGGCGAGGCCGGCTTCAACAACGGGCCACCGGGTGACCTGTACGTGCAGATCATGGTCCGTGAGCATCCGATCTTCACCCGTGAAGGTCGCAATCTGTATTGTGAGGTGCCGATATCCTTCGTCGATGCGGCGCTTGGTGGCGAGATTGAAGTTCCGACGCTGACCGGTCGTGTGAAGCTGAAGATTCCGGCCGAAACTCAGAGCGGGCGCCTGTTCCGGCTGCGCGGCAAAGGCGTAACGCCAGTGCGCGGCGGCCCGGCCGGTGACCTGATGTGCCGGGTACAGGTGGAGACGCCGGTGCGCTTGACTGAGGAGCAGAAGAAGCTGCTGCGGCAGTTCGGGGAGACCTTGAAGCAGGGCGGTGCCACCCACTCACCGAAGGAAACGTCGTGGTTCAAAGGCGTTAAGGATTTCTTCGACAGCCTAAAACCCTGAGCCGGGTGCTTCTCGCCGGCATCAGGAAAGTCGCCGGCAGAAACGCCCGGCGCTGACAACTTCGGACCAGTCCAGTAAGGAAGATCGATGAGCAAGCAGATGTCGGTGGCCATCCCGGGTGCAGGCGGGCGTATGGGCCGGACCTTGGTGCAGGCTCTGCAGGAAGCTGACGGGCTGCGTCTGGGTGCGGCACTGGAGCGTCCGGATTCGAGCCTGATCGGCGCCGATGCGGGCGAATTGGCTGGCCTCGGGCGCATCGGCGTACCGGTACAGGCGGATCTGGCGGCCTGTATCGGTCAGATCGATGCGCTGATCGATTTCACCATCCCGGACGCCACGCTGGCCGCACTGCAGTTGTGCCGGGAACATGGCAAGGCCCTGGTCATCGGCACCACGGGCTTCGATGCGGATGGGCGGGCAGCCATTGAGCAGGCTGCCACCGAGATTCCGATTGTTATGGCGCCAAATTACAGCATCGGTGTGAACCTTTGCTTCAGTCTGATAGAGCAGGCGGCGCGGGTACTCGGAGATGACGTCGATGTGGAAATCTTCGAAGCCCACCACCGCGACAAGGTCGACGCGCCGTCCGGCACTGCGGTGCGCATGGGTGAGATTCTGGCCGACACGCTCGGCCGTGATCTGGCCAGCGACGCCGTTTACGGCCGTCAGGGCATTACCGGCCCGCGCGATCGGCGCACCCTGGGCTTTGCCACGATGCGGGCCGGAGACGTGGTCGGTGAGCACAGCGTGTGGTTTGCCGGTGCCGGTGAGCGGATTGAGATCACCCACAAGGCGAGCAGCCGGATGAACTTCGCTCGCGGTGCACTGCGGGCCTGCCGCTGGCTGTCAGGCCAGGGGCCGGGCCTGTACGACATGCAGGATGTACTCGATCTCAAGCCGCGCTGAAGATTTCCGCGGCTTTGACGTGACAGGCCGGGGCGCTTCTCCTAAAATGCGCGCCTAGCCAGCGCCACCGCTCCGCATTTCTGGCCCACATTCTAAGGCATCTGCATCCTCAGGCCGTCTGGTTGCCACAAGTGGCCAGGCCGGGCAGATGCGGCCAGCCATCTGCGCAACGGATCGGCGCCTGGCGCATGGGCAGTGGCGCCCATGCAACTTGTCTGTGTGCTGGCTGTAGTCGGCGGAGCCTGTCAGGCTGAAGCGGGACGCACACAGGCCTCGCTGGGGACATGCCACATGAGGCATTGGACGTGACAGGGGTCTGAATTCGAAAAGCGGGAGGGAAGCAATTCCTTCTCGCTTTTTTATAACTGCAGGGTGAATGCATTTGATACCGGCACTTTTGGCGCTTGAAGATGGCAGCCTCTTCCGCGGAACCTCGATAGGCAGCGAGGGTTCAACCGTGGGCGAGGTGGTGTTCAATACGGCAATGACGGGGTACCAGGAAATCCTGACCGATCCGTCTTATGCCTCGCAGATTGTGACGCTGACGTATCCGCACATTGGCAACACGGGTACCAACGCGGAGGATGTCGAGTCCGATCGCATCTGGGCGGCGGGCCTGGTGATCCGGGATCTGCCCCTGCTGGCATCGAGCTGGCGTAACCAGATGCCGCTGGATGCCTATCTGAAGGCCAGTGGCATCGTCGCCATCGCCGACATCGATACGCGCCGGCTGACCAATCTGATTCGTGAAAAAGGTGCGCTGAACGGCTGCATACAGGCCCAGGCAGTCCTGGACCCGGACAAGGCGCTGGCCGATGCGCGCGCGTTTCCCGGCCTGAAAGGCATGGACCTGGCCAAGGAAGTGACCTGCAAGTCGCCGTTGACCTGGGAGCAGGGCAGCTGGCGCCTGGACGGCGGCTACACTCGTCCGGATACGGGCCGCTTCAAGGTGGTGGCCTATGACTTCGGCGTGAAGCACAACATTCTGCGCCTGCTTGCTGATCGCGGTTGTGATGTCACGCGGGTACCGGCGCAGACGCCGGCCAGCGAGGTGCTGGCCATGGCCCCCGATGGGGTCTTTCTGTCCAATGGCCCCGGCGACCCAGCACCCTGTGCCTATGCCATTGAGGCCATCCGCGAGCTGCTGGATGTCGGTATGCCGATCTTCGGCATCTGCCTGGGCCATCAACTGCTCGGCCTGGCCAGCGGCGCGACCTCGGTCAAGATGAGTCATGGCCATCACGGCGCCAATCACCCGGTCAAGGATCTGCGCTCAGGCAAGGTGATCATCACAAGCCAGAATCATGGCTTCGCCATCGATACCGACTCGCTGCCGAACTGCCTGGAGACCACGCATCTGTCTCTGTTTGATGGCTCCCTGCAGGGCATCCGCCGCACAGACCGGCCGGCCCTGAGTTTTCAGGGCCACCCGGAAGCCAGCCCGGGGCCGCACGACTGCCGATACCTGTTCGATGAATTCATTCAGCTGATGACCGACACCAAAGCGGCCGGGGCAAGAGGGTAGTATGCCGAAGCGTACCGATATCCAATCCGTTCTGATTCTTGGCGCCGGTCCGATTGTTATCGGGCAGGCCTGCGAGTTTGACTACTCCGGCGCACAGGCCTGCAAGGCGCTGCGCGACGAGGGTTATCGCGTCATTCTCGTGAACTCCAACCCCGCCACCATCATGACCGATCCCGAAATGGCCG
>SKXG01000207.1 GCA_007128525.1 Pseudomonadales bacterium
ACCCCGCGGAGTACGGCCGTCTCGGCGCCCGCATCCCCAAAGGCATTCTGTTGGTCGGGCCTCCCGGTACCGGCAAGACCCTGTTTGCTCGGGCCGTGGCGGGTGAGGCGCGGGTACCGTTCTTTCACATCAGCGGTTCCGAGTTCGTGGAAATGTTTGTTGGTGTCGGGGCTGCTCGGGTTCGCGACCTGTTTGATCGGGCCCGACAGCGGGCGCCGGCGATCATCTTCATCGACGAGCTGGATGCGCTGGGTCGTGCCCGCGGTCTATACCAGGGCGGTGGCGGGCACGATGAAAAGGAACAAACGCTGAATCAGCTGCTGGTTGAAATGGATGGTTTTGATCCGAGCCAGGGGCTGGTGCTGTTGGCCGCCACCAATCGCCCTGAAATTCTGGACCCGGCGCTGCTGCGTGCCGGCCGATTCGACCGTCAGGTCCTGGTGGATCGACCCGATCGTGCAGGGCGGGTAGCTATCCTGCGGGTTCATGTGCGCAAAGTGCAGCTGGACGCCGATGTCGACCTCGAAACCATAGCTGCGCTGACGCCGGGCTTTACCGGCGCCGATCTGGCCAATCTGGTCAATGAGGCCGCGTTGTTGGCGACCCGGCGCCGTGCCAATGCAGTGACACTGGACGATTTCAACCGGGCCATCGAGCGAATCGTTGCTGGACTGGAGAAGAAGAACCGTCTGCTGAATCCGATGGAGCGTGAAGTGGTGGCCTACCACGAGATGGGGCATGCCCTGCTGGCCATGGCGCTGCCCGGTGTAGACCCGGTGCACAAGATCTCCATCATCCCCCGTGGCATCGGCTCATTGGGTTACACCATTCAACGCCCGACCGAAGACCGCTTCCTGATGACGCGGCAGGAACTTGAATACAAGATGATGGTGCTGCTGGGCGGCAGAGCGGCCGAGTATGTCGTGTTTTCGCACTTTTCCACCGGGGCTGCGGACGATCTGGCCAAGGCGACCGACATCGCTCGCAGCATGGTACGGCGTTACGGCATGGACAAAGCGCTGGGTCATGTGGTCTATGACGAGGATCGGGCTGGATTTCTGGGGCCTGTTGCCGGGTCTCCGTCGCGTGTTGAGGTCAGCAACGAAACAGCCCAAATGATCGATCAGGCAGTCCGCGTGCTGGTCCAGCAGGCGTTCGAGCGTGCCTGCAGTGTGTTGAAGCAGCATCGGGGATTGCTTGACGAGGGCGCACAGGCACTGCTGGTGCATGAGGTGCTTGGTGAAGCTGAGCTGGCAGCGATTCAGCAGCAGTTGCAGGCCGATGACGTCAAGGTTCAGCCGTCAGCCTGATCGGAATGCAGTTGCCCTGCCTGGGTCAGGGCCTGTTCGATCAGCCACCGGTTTGGCGTCCAGCGGTGGGCGTGCATCAGGTAGCGGTTCAGGAACAGTGCCCGCGCATCGATCAGCCGACCGCTGCCGGGCAGCGGGTTCAGCCGCAGGTCGGGCCGGTACAGATAGCCGTTGTCATCCACAATCAGGCTTAAGGGTTCGATCAGCTCGCAATGCGCATCGCGAAAACGCAGGACCAGAAAGTCGACGCGTCCTGCCTGAGGGCCATTCTGCGCAGTTTTTTGCGGCCCTTTATCTGCACTGGTACCTGCACCTGCACCTTCCTGCTCCGCACCTTCCTGCACGCCATCCTGCGCGCCATCCTGCGAGAAGTGGCCGTCAATGGGAATCTGGTTGCGACAGAAGCCCTCCCAGCGCTGTGGCGGGACGCGCACCATGCACTCATCAGGCAGCCCTGACAGTGCCGGGTAATCGTCGGAGGCGGGCAGGCCGGGGTGCCTGTTCCCTGGTTGTGCCAGTTTCTGGCGGCGGAACACTTCAATTGAGATGTTGTGCATGCCGGCCCCGGAGCGTCAGGCGTTCCAAGTACTGTAGCTGTACAAACATACAGTTTCAAGCTTTGTGCGCGGCTTCTGGCCCGGGTCAATGGTGGGTCAGTGGGCTTCGCACTCGGTGGCGGCGATCTTGCGGATGCGGGCCACCATGGCTCGCAGGCCATTGCCCCGGGTCGGGCTCAGATGGCGGATCAGGTCGAGTTCTGCAAACAGGTCGTCGACGTCAGCCTTGAGAATGTCGGCTGCGGGCCGGGCGTTCAGCGCGCTGAGCACAATGGCAATCAGGCCGCGAACAATATGCGCGTCGCTGTCGAGCACGAAGTACAGGCGGCCGTCACGACTGTGGTGGGTGATCCAGACTTGGCTTTGGCAGCCATGAATGATGTGTTCCGGCGCCTTCAGTGCGTCCGGCATCTCCGGCAGTTGTTTGCTCAGATCCAGAATGAAGCGATAGCGATCTTCCCAGTCGTCAAAGAACGCGAAGTTCTCGACGATCTCACTGGCCTGGACCTCGGTGCCGAACGGATTGGCCGCCAGATAGGCTTCGGTGTCGGGCATCACTTCGGACATCAGAACAGCCCCAGTTCAAGTTGGGCTTCTTCCGTCATCATGTCACGGCTCCAGGGTGGATCGAAGACCAGATCGACGGTCACCGCATCGACATTGGGCACCTGTGCGACATGCTGCTTGATGTCGTCAACCAATACCGGCCCCATGCCGCAGCCGGGTGCGGTCAGCGTCATGGTGACGGCGATGGCGTTGCCAACCTCACTGCGCTGCAGCTGGCAGTCGTAGATCAGGCCCAGATCGACGACATTGACCGGAATTTCCGGGTCATAGACGCTGCGCAGCGCATCCCAGACATCGTCCATATTGACGCTGCCGTCGCTGTTGGCCTGGTAACGTTTGCGTTGTTGTTCAAAGCCCAACGCATCGGCATCAGCGCCATCGATTCGCGCCATATTGCCGTTGACGATGACTGTATAGGCGTTTCCCAGAGCCTGGGTCAGCGTGACGAAGGTGCCGGCCGGAATCTGAATGGGTGTGCCTGTGGGGACCAGCCGGGCAGGGCAGGTGCGCTGCACCGGCACCAGACGGCGCTGCATGGTGTGGCTTGTGGTGTTCATCCTGTCTGACTGACCGAAAAGCTCTCGCCGCAACCACACTCAGTTTCGGCATTGGGGTTGATAAACTTCAGCGCCGCATTCAGACCCTGAACCTGAAAATCAATTTCTGTACCACGTACCAGGCCCAGGTGCTCTGGGCGGACATAGAGGCGGAGCTCGTCATCCACCACATGACAGCGGTCTTCAGGGTCCGGGGCATCAACCAGGTTCAGTTCGTACATATAACCCGAGCAACCGCTTTCCTTGACACCCAGGCGCAGAACCTTGCCGCCGGCGCGTCCCAGCTGTTTTTTCAGATGGGCAATGGCTGCTGGCGTCAGCACCAGCTCAAGCGGTGCCTGCTGGTTGGGTTTTGGGTCGAAGACTGTTGCGCTCATGAACTGCGTCCTGTCACTGCGTTTGTGCCGACTAAAGGAAACTACGGGTTTTGATCAGCCCCTGGTGCAGTCGTTCCAGGTCGTCCTGATTGTTATACAGGCTCATCGAAGCCCGTACTGTGCCAGGGATGGCCAGGCTTTGCATCAGCGGCATGGTGCAATGGTGTCCGGCACGCACGGCGATGCCTTGCTGGTCGAGCAGCGTGCCCACATCCTGCGGGTGCCCGCCTTCGAGCAGGAAGGACAGCACCGGAATCTTCTGCGCAGCGGTGCCCACCAGGCGCAGGCCGTCGATCTGCTGCAGCAGCGCCGTGCCACGCGCCAGCAAGGCATCTTCGTGGGCGCGCAGTGCAGCCGGATCGATGGCCGACAGATATTCAATGGCGGCGCCGAGGCCAATGGCGCCGGCGATGTGGGGTGTGCCCGCTTCAAACTTGAATGGCAGTTGGTTGAAGGTGGTGTGCGCCAGCGTCACCTGTTCGATCATTTCGCCGCCTGTTTGCCAAGGGGGCATGGCGTCGAGCAGGCTCTCTTTACCGTACAGCACACCGATGCCGGTTGGTCCGTACAGCTTGTGTCCGGAGAAGGCATAGAAGTCTGCGTCGAGCGCCTGCACATCGATGGGCAGGTGGGCTACTGCCTGGGCGCCGTCCAGCAGGACCCGGGCTCCGGCGTCATGCGCAGCAGCGATGATGGACGCCACCGGGTTGATGGTGCCCAGCGTATTGGACACATGGCAGATGGCCACCAGCGCCGTGCGCTCATTGAGCAGCTGCTCAAAGTGCGCCAAATCCAGCTCACCGTCGGGCGTGACGCGAATGGCCTGCAGCCGCGCGCCTGTCTCCTGACAAAGCATCTGCCAGGGCACGATGTTGGCGTGGTGCTCCATCTCGGAAATCAGAATTTCGTCACCGGCACGAAGCTGACTGCGGCCCCAGCTCTGGGCCACCAGATTGATCGCTTCCGTGGTGCCACGGGTCCAGATGATCTCGTGACGGTGCGCGGCATTCACAAACTGTTGCACTGTATCGCGCGCGCCTTCAAAGGCTGCCGTCGCCCGGTCACTGAGCTGGTGTGCGGCACGGTGCACGTTGGCATTCATCGTGCGGTAGTAGTTATCCAGCGCCGCGATCACTGCGGTCGGTTTCTGCGTGGTGGCGGCACTGTCCAGGTAAGTCAGCGGATAACGCCCAAACTGCTGCTGCAGTATCGGGAAATCCTGCCTGAGCGCCGTAATGTCCTGGCGTGCTGTTGAACTCAGCCCAGCCATTGATCGAGCACCTGGTTCAAGTGGTCACCGATGCCGAAGGCATCATCATCAGGCAGAACGCTGCCCACAAACCCATGCAACAGCATGCGGCGGGCTTCCTCAGTCGAGATACCACGCGACTGCAGATAGAACAGGGCCTCGGCATCCAACTGGCCGACGGTGGCGCCGTGAGCACACTTGACATCGTCGGCGTAGATCTCAAGTTCCGGCTTGGTGTTGACCTTGGCGCTGTCGCTGCCAAGCAGGTTCTTGTTGCTGAGTCTGGCGTCCGTTTGTTGCGCATGCTGGTGGATATGAATACGGCCATTGAATGTCAGCTCGGACTTGTCCAGCGCGATACCATGAAACTGCTGCTCACTGCGGCAGTGTGCAGCCTGATGTTCGATGCACATCTGGTGATCCAGGCGGCCCCGGCCGTTCGCCATAAAGGCGCCGCGCAGATAGGCTTCGGCCTGCTCACCAATGAACTGCAGGTGGATTTCATTGCGGTGAGGCGTACCCGCCATCGCATAGCCGTTGAAGTGATACTGCGCACCAGCGTCAATACGGCAGTGCAACAGTTGCCAGACGTTGTGTTCGCTGGCCGGCTGCAGCCGGGTGTGATCGAGCCGGGCGTTGCGGCCCAGGTGAATCTCCACCACCAGATTGCGCGGCAGTTGATGGTCAGCCACCTCCAGCAGTGTGGCGCGGCTCCCAGGCGCCATAACCAGCAGCAAACGCTGACAGCTCGCGGGCAATCCCCCCGCCAGAGACGTCAGGGAAAGCAGCGGGTCTATGCGGGTATCTGCCGCAACGTGGACCAGCAGCCCATCAGCCAGTAGCGCCATGTTTATGGGGTTGAGCGTATGGCGGTCCGGATCGATACCCAGGTTAAGGTATTGATCCAGCAGCGGGCGAGTCTGCTCGTCAGCCTCGTTGAAAGAGACAACGGTTAATCCGTCGGGCAGATTCTGCGCAGGTGCAGCATTGTGCGCGGCATCGGGCAACTGCAGGTCAACGCGCTGCTGCGGCCACTGCACCAGGTTCTTCTTGTCCCCGGCAGAGGCTGGTGCCGCTTCGGCAGCCGCAAAGGCCGGGTCGTAAAACGGGGTAATACGGGTGTACTTCCACTGTTCAAAGCGGCCTTCCGGCAGGCCACCACCAAGCAGCGTTCGGCCAGCTTCACGCAACTTCCGGCAGCCCGGCTGCTCCTGATCGAGTTGTTCGGAGCGGGCCAGTGCGTGCTCGATGAAGGTCTGGGTGTCTGCGCTCATCGTAGTCATGCGGCGTCCGTGATCCAGCCGTAGCCACGTGCCTCGAGTTCCTGTGCCAGCGAAGCGTCGCCGCTGCGCAGGATCTGCCCGCGGGCCAGCACGTGCACACGATCCGGTTTGACGTAATTCAGAATGCGCTGGTAGTGGGTCACCAGCAGTACACTGTGATCGGGTGCGCGGAAGGCATTGACGCCGTCCGAGACCACTTGCAGCGCATCAATGTCCAGCCCCGAATCCGTCTCATCGAGAATGGCCAGCTTCGGGTTCAGCATCAACAGTTGCAGGATCTCATTGCGTTTTTTCTCGCCACCGGAGAAACCTTCATTTACACCGCGCTTGAGAAACTCCGGGTTCAGGTCCAACCGTTTGGCGATGGCCCGTGCCTGCTGCATGAAGTCCATGGCAGAGATGGCCGGTTCGCCCTGCGCCTTGCGCTGACTGTCGATGGCAGCCTTGAGAAATTCCATATTACTGACACCAGGTATCTCTGTCGGATACTGGAAGGCCAGGAACAGCCCGGCATGGGCCCGGTCTTCAACTTCCAGGTCGAGCAGGTTCTGGCCGTTGAACGTCACCTCACCGTCGGTGACTTCATAGCCGGGTTTGCCCGCCAGGACATTGGTCAGGGTGCTCTTCCCGGATCCATTTGGCCCCATGACGGCATGAACTTCGCCGGCTGGGATGGCCAGGTTGAGCCCGTTCAAAATTGGCTTGCCCGCAACGCTGGCGTGTAGATTCTTGACCTCAAGCATGCAGTTCGCTCGCTCCGTAGTGCGAAAACAGTTTGGTTATGAGTCTGGCGGTACCAGCTCGCCCGGCGTCAGCCAACGGCGCCTTCCAGGCTGACTTCAAGCAGCTTGCCGGCTTCGACGGCAAATTCCATTGGCAATTCCCGAAAGACGTCCTTGCAGAAGCCGTTGACGATCATGCTGATCGCTTTTTCGGCATCGATGCCGCGCTGCTGACAGAGGAACAGCTGTTCATCGCTGACCTTGGATGTGGTGGCCTCGTGCTCGACCATCGCCGATGCATTACCGGACTCGATATAGGGGAACGTGTGCGCACCGCAGCGGTCGCCAATCAGCAGCGAGTCACATTGGGTGTAGTTGCGGGCATTGGCCGCGGACGGCGAGAAACGCACCAGACCGCGGTAGGCGTTCTCGCTGTGGCCAGCGCTGATACCCTTGGAGACGATGGTGCTTCGGGTATTGCGGCCCAAATGGATCATCTTGGTGCCCGTGTCGGCCTGTTGATAGTTGTTGGTCAGGGCGACTGAATAGAACTCACCGACGGCATTCTCTCCGCGCAGCACCACGCTGGGATACTTCCAGGTGATGGCGGAGCCCGTCTCGACTTGGGTCCAGGAGATCTTTGAGTTGGCACCGATACAGGCACCGCGCTTGGTGACGAAGTTGAAGATGCCACCTTTGCCGTTCTCATCGCCCGGATACCAGTTCTGAACGGTGGAGTACTTGATCTGGGCATCCTTCAACGCGACCAGTTCGACCACAGCGGCATGCAATTGATTTTCGTCACGCATGGGTGCTGTGCAGCCTTCCAGATAGCTGACGTAAGAACCCTCTTCGGCAATGATCAGCGTACGCTCGAACTGACCGGTGTTCTGGGCGTTGATGCGAAAGTAGGTCGACAGCTCCATTGGGCAACGCACACCCTTGGGTATGTAGACAAAGGAGCCGTCACTGAACACTGCAGAGTTCAGTGTTGCGTAGAAGTTGTCGGTGAAGGGCACAACACTGCCCAGATATTTCTTGACCAATTCCGGATAGTCTTTCACCGCTTCCGAGATCGAACAGAAGATCACACCGGCTTCTGCCAGCTTGGCCTTGAAGGTGGTGCCAATCGATACGCTGTCGAATACCGCGTCGACGGCGACCTGGCCGCCGAGATTGCCGGCCGCAGTTTCCACGGGCAGGTCCGGGTCCGGCTTTACACCGGCCAGCAGGGCTTGCTCATGCAGCGGTATGCCGAGCTTCTCATAGGTACGCAGCAGTTCGGGATCCACCTCGTCCAGCGACTTGGGACCATCCGCCTGGCTTTTGGGCGCTGAATAGTAGGAGATCGCATTGTAGTCGATCTGCGGGAAGTGGACATGGGCCCAGTTCGGGTGGGGCTGGGTCAGCCAGTGCCGGTAGGCCTTCAGCCGCCACTCGGTGAGCCACTCCGGTTCGCCTTTCTTGGCGGAGATGAAACGCACCACGTCTTCGCTGAGACCCGGTGGCAGCGTGTCGGTCTCAATGTCGGTAACGAAGCCGGCGCTGTATTCACGCTTCACCAACTTCTCGAGATCTTCGCGGGCTTCCGTCATAGGGGCTGCTCGTGCTGTTGTCGATCTGCCGCCATTGTAAAGTCCTTGCCAGGCGAATACCAGAGTAAATTACTCAGGTATTTGCTGCGATGGCATGGCTCAGGCTAATATTGCCCGCTTTGCCGGTTCGCGCGTGCTCCCGGGTGGGCTGGCACTGCGCCCATTCGCTGGAGTCCGTTGACGATGCCGAAGCTGGAACGCATGCCTGAAGATCACATCTATCAGGCTTACGGCCTGTATCTGCTCGAACCCAA
Source organism: Pseudomonadales bacterium (assembly GCA_007128525.1). Taxonomy (GTDB): domain Bacteria; phylum Pseudomonadota; class Gammaproteobacteria; order Pseudomonadales; family Azotimanducaceae; genus SKXG01. The sequence continues at coordinate 8,472 of SKXG01000207.1, forward strand.
GCATCGACTGATCCGCACGCTCAAGCGCATGTATGCACCCTCAGTACATGGGCACAAGCCCTGGGGGTCTAGCTATCTGATTATGGACTATCTGACGCACCACCCGTTTCGCAAAGGATCCCGTGTCATGGAGATCGGCTGCGGTTGGGGCCCAGCGGCGGTGTTCTGTGCCAAGAGGTACAAAGCCAAGGTCACCGGTGTGGACGTTGATAAGGATGTGTTTCCGTTTCTGGAAGTGCTTGCGGAACTCAATGAGGTCAGTGTTGCGCCCAAGGTGAGCAAGTTCCAGGACCTGCGGGCCAAGGAGCTGGGCCGGCATCAGGTGATCATCGGGTCGGACATCTGCTTCTGGGACAGCATGGTCAAGCCGCTGTACAACATGATCAGTCGGGCGCTGAAGTCCGGCACGCGCCGAGTGATCATTGCCGATCCAGGTCGGCCGACGTTCTACGAGCTGGCTGAGCTGTGTGCCGCCAAGTACGAAACCGAACTCAGCGAGTGGTATGCCACTGAGCCTGATCGTTACTTGGGCGAGGTGCTTGAGGTCCGGGCCTGAGAGTTCGATACTCCGGTCATCCCAGGTCCTTATGACAGGCCACGATGACTGAACGCGCACTGCCGGCAACACCGGCCCATCACAAAGTTCTTCTGGTCGAAGATCACCGTGAGCTTGCGGAGACCGTGGGCGCTTATCTGGAAGCCAGCGGCTATCTGGTCGACTATGCCGCCGACGGGCTGACCGGCCTGCATCTGGCAGTCACAGAATCCTTTGACGCTCTCGTTCTGGACATCATGTTGCCAGGCGTCGACGGCCTGACGTTGTGCCGCCGGCTGCGTCAGGATGCGGAGTTGTCCACCCCCATCATTATGCTTACCGCTCGAGATGAGCTGGATGACAAGCTGACGGGATTTGACGTCGGCGCAGACGATTATCTGGTCAAGCCCTTTGCCATGCCAGAATTGGCGGCCCGGTTGGATGCGCTGATCCGTCGCAGCAAAGGCGAAGTGTCGCGGCACCGCTATCAGGTTGCCGATCTGAGTATGAACACTGACACTTTGGAGGTCGTGCGAGGCGGACAGCCGCTGCGACTGTCGCGGACGCAGTTTGCGATCCTGCGTATTCTGATGCGTGAGGCACCCAACCTGGTGGCACGCAGTGCACTCGAGCAGGAACTGTGGGGCGACGATGTGCCGGATTCAGACACGCTACGGAGTCATGTATATGCGCTCAGGCAGATCGTCGACAAGCCATTTGATCAGCCGCTGATCGAGACTGTCCCGGGCAGGGGATTTCGCCTGTGCCCGTGAAGGCCTGTTCGGCCTCAGTGCAGTTCGACCATGACACGGGTGCCAGCGCCTGGCTGACTGGTGATGGAAAGCGGCCAGTTGAATTGGTTGGCGAGGCGCTTGACGATGGCCAGCCCCAGACCGTGTCCCTTCATGTCCGGATTTTCTCGGCTGCCGTCACCCCGGAAAAAGGGTTCGAAGACCTGGCTGAGTTCCGTCTCATTCATGCCGATGCCGCTGTCTTCAATAATCAGACGTCCGGGTTCGATCTGGACACTGATGCGGCCTTCCCGGGTGTAGTTAATGGCGTTGCGCAGCAGGTTGCCAACCAGCATGGCAAGTACCCGTGGCGGCGCTCGCACTTCGAGCCGCGCTGACTCCTTCATTTCCAGGCTGTTGCCGCGCTGCTCGGCCAGCGGGCGCAGCAGCTGCAACTGTTCCGCAACAATCTGATTGACGGCAATGGATTCGGCCGGCAGGGCGATCTCATGGCCACGAGCGAGCAGCAACAGCGTCTGCAGCAGGGCTTCCATGTCTTCGACGGTCTTGCGCATTCGGCCGAGCGCTGCAAGATCGCTGGCTGTGCGGTCCTTGTTGCGCTCCAGAAGATCCAGCGAACCACGAATCACAGCCAGCGGCGTGCGCAGTTCATGGCTGGCGTCGCGGGTGAAGGTCCGTTCCCGTTTAACCAGTGCTTCGACCCGTTCAGCAAAATGGTTGACCGCCTGCGCCATGCTCAAAATCTCCGCATCGGCGCTGTTCAGGTAGGGCGCGAGGTCGAGTTGCAGTTCACCGGACTGTGAGAAGTCAAACCGTTCCAGGTCGTTTGCCAGTTGCACAACTGGCGAGATCGCCCGTTGCGACATTCGATAGGTGAAAAACAGCAGGCCGTATATGCTCAGCAAAACGATGCTGAGCGGCACGATGCCGAAATAAAACACCAGGTTGGCGACGCGCTCTTCCAGAAATATGAGAAACAGACGATATTCGCCATCGTCCGTCACTTGTTCCGAGATGTGTACCAGCGGGTCATCGTCGCCCATCGCGATGCGTCGGTAGCCGGCGGGCTGTCCGCGCAATGCCTCGGGCACGGCATCAACATTGTCGCCACGTTGCAGATAGCCGCGCAGGTTGGCGGTGTTCGGCATGGGCGTTGCCGGGTCAGCCTCGAACAACGTCCAGTAGTGGCTGGCTTCATCACGCAGCGCCGCGCGCACCAGGACATCATTGATGATCCGATAGGTGGCGTAGATACCGACCAGCGTTGCGGCACTGATCAGCAGTATCTGCAGTGCAAACACCCGAACCAGTTTTGCTCGCAATCCTATGGGTTTCATTTGGCACTACCTGCTGACGGATTCGCGCGGCCGTGTCGCATCGGCTCGGATAATCCTTGAACGTACCTGAACCGGGATGCTGCTGCCATTCTCGGTTTTGACGGCGAGCGGCCATTATGGTCGTGCTGGCATATCAGTTTCACAAACGGACCTCTTGCAGCTTGAAGCGCGAGCTGCGTTGCAGACTGAAAATCAGCAGGAAGGTCAGCCCCCAGGCCAGGCTGATCCAGATCATCCCATCGCCGATAGTGACCGCGCCGAAGGCTTCACCGGCACCGTAGGATAGCGGCGCCGTCAGAGCGCCGAGCGCAGCCGCAAGCCAGGGCTGACGGCGCAGCCAGTGGAGGCTGTGATTCAAGGTCAGTGCCAGGCTCATCCATAAAGCCAGTATCCACCAGGGTGCGCTGTTGCTGCCATAGTCCAGAACCTGCCAGTGGATCCAGATCCACTCCAGCCAGGCACCGTACACCAGGGCAACCAGCACCCAGCTGAAGTCTGCCCGCCAACGCTGCTGGTAAACGGACAGTGCCATCAGGCCAACCAAGGCGGGCAGGCCCCACCACGCCTGTCCGGCTCCGGCGCCGGCAACGAATCCCAGCCAGGCCATCTGAAACAGACCGGCGTTGAGCAGGCCAGTTGGGGGCAAGCTCATGGTCCTGCTGAACAGGGTCATCAGGGGTGCTCCCGGCAGTTGGCATTGATGGCATCACAAGGCGGGCCAGGTCAGGGCGCCACTGTGGTGGTCGGCTCGTGAAGATGCTGTGAAGGTTGGATTGACCGGTATTCACGCAGCGTTCACGTGCCTGACGCCAAAGTAGGCGGCAGGCCACACACCAAGACAGGAAGCGCTGCTTGACCAGATGTCCGATCAGGCTCGTCGCGGGGTTCATGTTGATCTTTGGCGTGTTGATGGTTGCCGGTTGCCGCTCGGCGCAGCCGGAGCACTACTCGACAGCGCTGCCGGAGGCAATGAACACCTATTCAGGTGTGCCAGCCGAACCGGAAATGGCCGACGACTTTGTGGCGCTTTTTCAAGGGTTATCCGAGCCGGACTGGGAGTCGCGTGTGCGGACGGTGTATGCGGAGACGCTGTACTTCTCCGACACCCTGGCGCTGATCCGGACCCGTGATGGCCTGGTTGAGCACTTTCGCCGCCTGCATGAGGCTGGCGTGGCACTGGAACTCAGCGTGGAGGCGGCTGTGGCCGATGGTCCGGATCTTTACTTGCGCTGGCATATGCAGAGCCGCTTCCGGGCAGCGGGCCGCAACGTGGACAGCACCACCATAGGTATGACGTTGCTGCGTTTTGATGATTCCGGGCAAGTGGTGCTGCATCAGGACTATTGGGACAGCACCGCCGGCTTCTACCAGCACCTGCCGGTGTTGGGCGGGCTGCTGAATTGGATAGGAGGGCGTTTCGATGGCTGACACTGTTGCTGGTCGTTTGCTTGCCGCTTCGACGGTGATCTTGGCGCTTGTGCTGACCTCGGCTGCTGGCGCAACAGCCCTGCCAGCACAGCATCGCGCTGTGCCCGCGATTCATGGGCAACCGGTCGACCCGGCTGCCGCTGCGGAGGATACGGCCCCGCGGCGGGACACTGGCCCAGAGCTGGAAGAGTGGTCGTTCGTGGTCTGGCTAGATGATGAGCGGGTTGGCGGGCATCGCCTGTCTGTGGTTCGAACGCAAGGCAAGGCTCGGGTGCAGTCGGTACCGGATCAGCGCGTACATGGCTTGCTCGAGCAGATTCCGCTGTTTGCCTCCGGCCAGGTCCCGCAGGCCTTCGCGCGTTGGCAGCCGGAACTGCTCACAGGGCAGTCACCGCAAGCCGATGACCCTGAAGCACTTTTCGAGGCCGAGCCGTTGGGCCTGTATGAACTGGAGGTGGCCGGGATCGCCATTACAACACAGCGGTTTCGCGTTGAAGCAGAACAGGCCGTGTTCGATCTCTGGTATGCACAGGACAGTGGTCGATGGCTCGGCCTGAAGGGCATCACGGATTCCGGGCAGGAGCTTCGCTATGAGCTGCGCAGCTATCGGCTGGCCCGGCCTGGCAGCCAGATTCGAATTTGAGTTTCAGCCTCCTGGCCAGCCTCCCAAGCAGGCGTTACCAGCGTTTTTGGCGTGGCGGGTCCGTCAGGGCGCTATGTTAAGATGCGCAGCCACTTGTTTGGTGTGATACTGCTTGTATGTCAGACAATGCTGAAGAGCCTGGCTTGCAGCCAACAGATGCGGATGGCTCGGGCGTTGATCAGGTAATTGATGCCCGTGGCCTGCGTTGCCCTGAACCGTTGATGCTGGTGCGTAACCAGATCCGGCGGCAGGCTCCCGGTGCCACCCTGCAGGTGTTTGCCACCGACCCGTCGACTGAGCGCGACCTGCGCGATTTTTGTCGCTTTATGGGTCACGAATTGGTGTCGTCGGAGGAGCGGGACGGCGTCTGGCAGTTCGTGCTGCGCAAAGGGGGATGAGTCTGATGGTGTCCTGGTACTTTGCCTACGGCAGCAACATGAATCCCGGGCGGGTTCGCGAGCGTGGCTTGAACGTCGTCGACGTGCAGGCTGCGTCGATCAACGACCTGTCACTGCGCTTCGACAAGGCGGCACGCGAGCATCCCGGTGAAGGGCATGCCAACCTGATCTGGCTGCGCGGCAGTACGGCGGAAGGGGTGTTGTATCGACTGGTTGCCCCTGTGGAAATTGAGAAGATGGATCCGTTTGAGACCGCGCCCCGGTATTACTCCCGGGAAGTGATTACGGTGCAGACCGGACAGGGTCCGGTGCAGGCCTGGACCTACTTCGCCAATGCGGCGGTACGGCGCGACGGGCTGCTGCCATCGCGGGATTACCTGGATCATCTGCTGGCTGGACAGCCGTGGCTGAGTCCCAAGTACTTTGATTGGCTGGCCGCGCATCCGGTTGCCCCGCGTCGGCAAGCAGAGGCCGGTCTTTGATTCGATCAGCCAGCGACATTCGGGCGATCTTCAACCGACTCTTTGCTGCCCGGTATCGGATCAGCATGCAGGGTGGTGCTGACGAGCCCCTGTATCTGCCGCCTGCGGAGGGTCGATCCGGCACCATCATGCATACCCGCGACTTTACCGCCAGTGCCCTGCATGAGGCAGCGCATTGGTGTCTCGCTGGCGCACGCAGACGTCGGCTTGCCGACTATGGTTATCCGTATCTGCCGCCACCGCGCCCACGCCCGGCTCAGGCGCAATTCTTCCGCAGCGAGCGCCGCGTACAGGCGCTGGAAGCGCTCTTCGCCGAAGCGGCTGGACAAGCATTCTGCGTCAGTCTTGACGACTTCAGCATTGGTGAGGCCCGCCGGCAGGTATTTGAGCGCATGGTCGCCATGGAGATCAGGTGCTGGCGCGCAAATGGACTGCCACCGCGTGCGGCGCGGCTCTACCATGCCCTGCTGGCGGTACGTGACGGTCAGACCTCGGTGCACGAACTGGAGGCCTCTGCCTTATGAGCACCGTTGATGTCGATGTGCTGGTGGCCGGGGCGGGTGTTATCGGCCTGGCCTGCGCCCGGGCATTTGCGCTCAAGGGGCTGGACGTGCTCGTTGTCGAGCCTTATGGACACATCGGTGAGGAAACCAGCAGCCGCAACTCCGAGGTCATCCACGCTGGGATTTACTATCCGCAGAACAGTTTGAAAGCACGCAGTTGCGTGCGTGGCAAAGCTTTGCTCTACGAGTTCTGCGCCAGCCACCAGGTGCCGCACCAGCGCTGCGGCAAACTCATTGTGGCCAGCACGGAGGCGCAGCGTACGACCCTGGCGAGCTACCGTGAGCAGGCCAGAAACAACGGGGTCGGGGAGCTTGAGTGGCTGAGCGAGACAGACATTGCCAGGCTCGAGCCGGAGGTGGGTGCGGTGGTCGGGCTGTGGTCGGAAAGTACCGGCATTATTGACAGTCACGCCTACATGCTCGCACTGCAGGCGGACCTCGAAGCGGCAGGTGGTGTGATTGCCTTCCATACAGAATTGGTTGCTGCGGTGCCATCTGATGCGGCAGCTACGGAGCTGGTAACGCTGCGCGATGGCGATGGTCACGAGCACAGGCTGCGCTGTCGATGGCTGGTCAACGCTGCGGGATTGAGCGCGCCGCAGTTGGCACGTGCCTGCGCGCCTGAGCATGCGGCACGCCTGCCCGCGGCGCACTATGCCAAAGGTCATTACTACACCTACTCAAGCCGCCAGCCGCCATTCAGGCATCTGGTGTATCCGATTGCCGAGTCCGCGGGCCTGGGCGTTCATGTGACACTGGATTTGCAGGGCCAGGTACGCTTTGGTCCTGATGTCCAGTGGCTGGCACAACCTGACTACGCCTTTGACTTCAGCCGCAAGGCGGAATTTGTGCGTGCGATCCGGCAGTATTTTCCGGGCCTGGACGAAGACCGGCTGCAGCCTGGTTACACCGGTATTCGGCCCAAGATCAGCCCGGCAGGTGCGCCGGCCGCCGACTTCCTGGTGTTGGGGCCGGAGGCACTGAATGGCCGCAGGCAGCTGCATATGCTTGGCATTGAATCCCCGGGTCTGACGGCTTCGCTGGCGCTGGCCGAGCTGGCAACGGAGCAGCTGCGGTTATGAAGCTGGGTGTCCTGATCAATCCTGTCAGTGGCATTGGCGGACCGGCTGGCCTGAAAGGTAGCGATGGCGCCGACATTCAGGCAAAGGCGCGTGCCGAGGGGTATGAATCGGTTTCAGCGGCACGCATGGCGCGTGCTTTGCTGGCTTGCAAGGCTGTAGCAGGGCAACTGGATATCTATACCTGGGGCGGCGCTATGGGCGAGGCGATACTCCAGGAGTCTGGCCTGCATCAGGCTGCCAATTCCTTTGTGGTGCTTGGACAGCCGGCTGAAAACAGCACGGCTGCGGACACCCGAGCAGCTGTTGAGCGCATGGTGGAGGCTGACGTTGATCTGCTGCTGTTTGCCGGCGGTGACGGTACGGCGCGTGACATTCTTGATGCCCGGCCTGGGTCTTTGGTCGTGCTTGGTGTGCCGGCCGGGGTGAAGATGCATTCTGGGGTTTTTGCCCGGACGCCGGAAGCCGCTGGAGAGCTGCTGCTGGATCTGGTTCAGGGTGGCCTGGTGGGTGTTGAACAGGCAGAGGTGCGTGACATTGATGAAGCGGCGCTTCGGCAAGGTCGTATTGGCTCACGCTTCTATGGTGAACTGCTGGCGCCCAAACCGGGGGAGTTCCTGCAGCATGTCAAAACCGGTGGCCGGGAAAGCGAAGAGCTGGTGGTCAACGAGATCGCTGACTTTATTGCTGAGCGGCTGCAGGAACGCGGTGGAACCTGGTTGTTGGGTCCCGGCAGCACGCTACTGGCCATCAAGGAAAAGCTGGGAATTTCCGGTACCTTGCTGGGTGTGGATATCGTTCGCGATGGCACGTTGCAGGTGGCTGATGCTGCGGCTCGAGATGTCGAAGCCGCGGCTCAGGGTGCTGTGCTGGTGGTCAGTTTCAGCCGCAATCAGGGCTTTCTGTTCGGACGAGGCAATCAGCAGATCACCCCAACGGCACTGTCAAGACTGGGGAAGGACGGTGTCTGGGTGGTTGGCACCCGAACCAAACTGTTGGCACTGGAAGGCAGGCCATTGGCCATCGACAGCGGTGATCCGGAACTGGATCGAAGCTGGCAGGG
>SKXG01000016.1 GCA_007128525.1 Pseudomonadales bacterium
AACATGGCAGAGCGGTTGTTGCGACCATAGGCAATCACCACGGGTGCCCAACTGATGTCCGCCATCGCGCCCTGCGCCAACAGACCCTGATAGCTGTTGTAGGTCGGGCAGGTCAGCGCAGTCAGTGCGGAGGCATGGTTGAGCAGGCCGGCCGTGAAGTGGTACGCCGCATCCGAGAAATCAATACCATGCGCCTTGGCCAGTGTGCCGGGGCGGCCCGATTCCGGCGCAAAGATGTTGCGCCCTGTCTCTATGTGTTCCAGCGAGATATTGAAGTGCGCGCCGCTGCGAAATTCGGAAGCGAACGGTTTCGGCATAAAGCTCGCGATGGCACCCGCCTCTGCTGCTGCACGCTTGACCATCAGGCGCAGAAAGATGAGCTGATCGGCACTGCTGAGCGCATCGGTATAGCCGAAGTCAAATTCGTATTGTCCGCGCCCCCCTTCCTGGTCAAAGGAGTAGAGATTCCAGCCAAGCCGGTCCATATAGCCGGCCAGCTTGTCAAGAAAGCTCATGGCGTCTGTGGTCAGGTTCAGATCATAGGCCGGACATACCCCCTTGAACGGTGCCGCCAGAGTCTGCAACGACCCGTCTTCAGCCTGGCGCAGCACATAAAACTCGGGCTCAATGCCAAGGTTTACCCGATAGCCCAGCGCCTCGGCCTTGTCCACCATGCGTTGCAGGATTACCCGACTGTCGTTCGGATAGGGCGCGCCATGGTAGTGGAGCTGGCCGGTGAACCAGGCCTGCGTGCTGTCCCAGGGGAAGATGGTGCAGCTGTCCAGGTCGGGCACGGCAGCACACTCATCCTCATGCGGTCCGACCAGGCCGAGACCTTCCAGCGCACCCACTGTGAACAGTTCGGACCCACGACACATCTTTTCAAACTTGCCGATCGGCGTGCACTTGGCTTTGGGCATGCCATGGACATCGACATAGGACGCATAGCAATACTTGACCCCAGCAGCAATCAGCTCTTTCTTCAGCGTGGCGATACGCGCCTCATCGAGCTGCATGTCACTGGCAACACCTGGAGAAGGCGACCCTTCATCAATCAGTCGATTGCGTTGCACTGCTTCAGCCATTGTTCGTGCCTCACTGGTTAGTCATTCGAAAGGGGATGGTGCTGTACGGTCCTGCCTGAACGGTCCAGGCCTTCTGCCAAAGGCAACGGCGCGGTTTCTGTACGGGCGCGCTCAACCAGATCGGTCAGCGCATCACCCATCTCTTTGAGCAGCGCCTTGCCACGCTCTACGCTCGCCTCGGTCGGCGAGCCGGTTACACCGTTGGTGCTGGTCGCTGGAACCAGATAACTGAACACTTTGCCTGCGGTGCGATCCGGGTCATCCACAGCCAGCGTCATATCGCAGGCGGACGGATCGAGATACAGCATCAAATCCGTTTCGGCCCTATTGGCATGGATGTCATCGCCATCACAGGTGAAATAGCTGAAGATCTCCGGCGTCAGCGCGTAACTGTTGAGCAGGCCAATCTGCAGATCGTCGCGGTAATCAAACCGCAGCCGGTCTACCGCAACGGCCAGGGCAGCCTGGTTGCCAAAATGCGAGTTTACGATCAGCAGCCGGCGCCAACCCTGGCGCAGCAGCCACCAGCACATCTCGCGAATCTGCAGCGCCAGGGTTTCGTGCATCATCGATAGAGTACCCGGCCAGCGCTCGGTGTGGCCAACAGACACGCCGTAGCTGAGCGTAGGCAGAACGGGCACCCGGCAGCGCGCTGATGCGTAGCTGCACACCGCACTGGCAATGGCCGAATCCGTACATACGGGAAGATGCGGGCCGTGTTGTTCCGTCGCCCCGACCGGTAACAGAACCAATTCGGAACCTTCGTCGCGCAGCGCCTGCAAACCAGGCCAGCTCAGCCGCTCCCAGCGCAATGGCGCAACACCGGTCAGCGATTCAACCGCATCATCCCAGCTCATCGTCGGCCACCTGAGCCATACCAGGGAAACAGCATGCGATTGCACAGCCGCAGACTCATGTCCAGCGCGAACGCCAGCAGCGTAATCCAGGCCACGTACGGCAGGATGACGTCCATGTCCAGATAGCGCCGCACCAGGAAGATCCGATAGCCCAGGCCTTCGGTCGCTGCGATGGCCTCCGACGCAATCAGGAACAACCAGGCCGATCCGAGTGCCAGCCGAGTAGCATCGAGCAACCGGGGTGTGACCTGTGGCAACACCACCCGGAGAATGATCTGCCAAGTGGATGCGCCCAGCGTCTGCGCTTTGACCAGCAACTCCGTCGGCAACTCCTCAACCCGCTGCTGAATGTCGCGCATCAGAAACGGCACCACACCGAAAACGATCAGTACCACTTTCGCCAGTTCGCCGATGCCCAAGCTGATAAACAGTATCGGCAATACCGCCAGCGGCGGAATCATGGATATGACTTTCACCAGCGGTGACAACGTGTTGTTCATAACTGGTATCAGACCGGTAACAATGCCAACAGCCAAACCAATTACCATGCTGATGCCAACGCCGGTTAACAGCCGTTTCAGGCTGGCACTGGTATCCGCCCACAACACCAGGTCGCCCGTGCGTCGATTCGGCTCCGTCGCCAGTCGGGTGACTGTCTCAGACATGGTCGACAGCGCGGGCAGAATCTTGTCATTGGGGTTCTCTGCCAGACGCGCGTTGGAAGCGCCCACGTAAAGAAACAGAATCAGGAAGAACGGCAGCATGCCCAAGGCAACGGCCAGCGTGCGATCTGGATAAATGTTGATGACGCGCTTCATGCTGGGCTCTCTCCTGCCGCTTCCTGCCGCTTCCTGACAATCCGACCCGGACACCGCGGTCGGCCAAGTGGTCTGTGTTCAACCTTTCACAGCAAGAATGACGCCAGCTTCGTCAGCATCGTCACCGGCAGAATTCTGACCCCATCAACCCGCAAGCCGGGGCCGCTGCAAGCGTCAGCTAAGGTGCACGCCTCGACCTGGCTACCCCTGGTGCACCGTTCTCGAGCCTGGCGCACCATCGCAACGCAAGGGATCTGTAGCTGCCTTACACCGGCGTCAGAAAGGACACACCGGCGGCACCGAGTCCGCTGCCCTGCGCCATTCGTTCCCGGTAGCCCTCATCGGTTTCGACGGACAGCACGCGCGCGACGCGATTCCGGTGGTAGGCCTGAAGCTGCTGACGCAGACTCAGCACCTGCGACCGGTCGTCCTGAAACAGTGCATCGTGCAGCCTTGGCAAGCTGTACCAGGGCTGAGTGGGCTTCTCGTGATGGGCATTGTGGTAGGCAAAGTTCAGGCTCACCGCATTAAGTAGCGGAATCCGCGTCGAAACCAGATTGCTGAACGTGTGTGACTGCTCATAGTCTCGGTCGCCTCTCAGCGTCTTGTCCGGGTCTCCGTCCAGGTCGGTGTGCAGGGTGAAGTTGTGCTGAAACGCGTCGTTGAAGCGCAGCATCGTTATCATCATCAGATAGGCCACCACATAAAGCGCAGCAGCCAACGGTTGCCACAGCAACAGGGCCAGGAAGAGGCCACCGCGAATCAAGCCAACCCGCAAAACACGGCCACGACGATCTCGCCGGGTCTCATAGACAAAGGGGCTCAGGATCTGCATGGCGTGCATGATCAACTCGACGGCCGGTATGTAGACAAACTCGGCAGCCTTGACGACGCGGAGCAGAAGCGGGTGACGCAACAGAAACGCCCGGTAATCGAAAGCCACCACATCAGCATTGTCGATGTGATGACGCATGTGCTTGCGCCGGATGTCCGAGAAGGTGCAGTAGCTGGCGCCGCAGAGCCAGGACATGGCTTCGCCGAGCCATTCATTGTGACGGTTGGCGCTGAATACGGCATTGTGTGCGGCCTCATGTAACAGGTAGGCCGCGATTACCATGGCATGAGCAAGCAGCACGGTGGCAACCAACAGATAAGGCCAGGCCGCGCCGCTGACCAGCATCAAAAGACCGGCCATCCAGCCACCGACGGCATAAGTCAGCGCCATAGATGTGGGCCAAAACGCATCAGCATGCCGAAGCAGTCGCTGACCGGAAGAATTGACGAACCGACCGATACTCAACATGGTCCTACTCCAGTTTCTCAGTGTCATGCGTGTGCTCAAGCTGCCAACGCTGAAAGTGTCCCCGCTCGGTTTCGGCCATCCATTTGTTGATGTCCCATAGATCACCAACGGGCTCCCGGCTGAAAGGCGCCAGGTGCAAGTAACCGTCAGGTCCGAACTCGGGGGTCAGCGTGGTTTCTGTCATGCCGGCAGCATGCTGCGCCTGCCAGAATTGAGCCCAGCAGTGCTGATGCGAGGCCAGGCAATGCTGATATTCAGGTGCTGCCGGATGTGGCACCTGTGGCCCCTGGTCATAGCCCACCCGCGCATGGATGTGATCGACATGAGCGGCCATCTGCGCAATGACTTCCGGCTCTGTGTCCATCAGCCGCTCAGCCACCACACACCAATGACTGATGTCGGCAGTCAAGCGCAGCTCCGGCAGGGCCGCCAACATGCGGGCGGTCACCCAGGGGTTGAAGAGACTGCGGCTGCGGTGTGTCTCGAACGACAACGACAGACCCAGCGCGGCAGCCTGCGCGATGCCTTCTCGCAGAAACCGCTCAGTGACGGGCTCAGGCCAGGCATCGAGGCCACCAAGACAGTTGACTCGGATCGGGTTCAGCTCTGGCGTGGCGGCACATCGTTCCAGCGCAACCTGCAAATCGTCAGCGTGCGCTTGGGGCGACGCCGCCCGCCGGGGTACATAGCTGCCAGCAGTGCAGACCTCCATGATCCAGGGCATGCCAAGCTCAGCCAGAACGGCAGCCAACTCTGCCCGCTCCGAAGCATCATCCGGCATCGGGGATTCCAGACCATCATAGCCTGCAGCATGCGCACGGCGGGCCAGACTTGGCAGGGGCTCCCGAATGCCCCAGGCTGTACAGAAGGTCAGCATTTTCATGATCGATTCTCCTAGC
>SKXG01000307.1 GCA_007128525.1 Pseudomonadales bacterium
GGCAGTGCGGGAGTGTTGCAGGTCAGGGTTTGTGCGTTGATGAACTGGCGATCAAGACAGGGCGCAATCCCCAGACGAATCGTCCCGGTCGGAGTGAAGTGATCACCGCTTAAGGTCAATTCAGCGCCACCGCTGTCAAGCACGGTGGTCGGCGTGACTGCATCAAGCTCCGGGCCATCTCCGGAAATTGCCTGGTAAGTGAAAGCATCAATCAGGGCGGCCGACTGATCGTCAGGATTGGTCAGCGCCACGGTCGCCGAGCCAGCGGCACCAGGTGGCACCTCGCAGCCAATCTGGAATGGATTGGCATCGAACAGAATCGTGCACGGCTGGCCACCCACGGTGACGGTGGCGCCGGACTGGATGGCATCGCCCTCGATAACAAGCAATGTGCCGCCGGATTCCGGCCCGTCGTGCGGGTCAATCCAGAACAGCACGGGCGCCGGTGCGGCGTCGGGGAGGTAGGTGAAGCCATCAGGCAAAGTGGCGGAAGTGCCGTCGGGGTTGGTCACGATCACGTCGCGCGGCCCGGGTTCGAACACCTCGTTGGTGGTGCAGGTCAGAGAGTTCGGGACCGTAACGTGAACCATTCCACAAACCACCTCGCCGATTGAAACCATGGCCTGAGCCGAGAAGTGGTTTCCGCTGATGGTCAACTCAGTGCCGCCGCTCATCGGGCCGCTGTCAGGCGTTACCGACAGCACCTCGGGGAGCGTTTCCCCAATCCAGGGATCGAAGAGTACATGCTCGCTGACCGAGTCGCCGCTACCCTGGGCCATGGTGCCGGTTACAGGATCGGCCACTCCACCGCTCGGTCCGCTGACATGCCCCCAGGCGTTCTCACGCGCATCGACCAGGTCTTGCTCGGCCACCATGCCGGCGCTGTTGCCGGCGATTTCATTGTTGCGTAGGACAGTGTCGACGACGCCAGCCTCAACGAACACGCCCAGCGAATTTCCGGTGATCACGTTTCCTCCCATGAACAGGTCGTTGGTGCCCTGGTCACCCATGGCCTCAATGCCGAACTCGTTGTGGTTCCGGATTGCATTGCCGATCAGTTCGGTGGCATGGCTGGAGCGACGAACCACGATGCCGCTACGAACGTTGTTTTCCACCAGGTTGCCGCGCACCAGGCTCTCGGGAGCCGACCAGACGTGGATGCCGGAGCCAAAGCGCATGCCGGCGATAAGGCGGCCGTTGTTGGTGGCCACATTGTCGCGCACCATGATCCCGCTGGCATCGCGAATGTCGATACCATGGTTGCGGCTATCGCTGACCGTATTACCGGCAACCAGCGCGTTGGCCGCGCGTACGCTGATGCCAGAGTTGCCGCAATTGGAGACGGTATTGGCGGTGACCTCCACGCTGCCTGACGTGTCGTCGGCGACCAGCACGCAGAGGGTGTTGACAGTCGGCATGCCGTCGATCTCGTTGCCGTCGACCTGGATATCCGACGACCCATTTTCAATGCGGATAGCGCCGCCACCGGGCACGGCTACCGTGTTGTTCTGGATGACCACGTTGTCGCTTTCGTAGACCAGAATGGCGTGTTCGCCCCCGCCGGTTATGTGGTTGGCAAGTAGTTGCGGGCCTTCAGCGCCACGAAGATGAATTCCCCATCCACTGCTGTTTTCGATCGTGTTGCCGGAGATTGTGACCTCCATTGCTACCGGGAAACCAATGCCCAGCCGAATACCGTGGGTGCCGGCCCCAATGATGGTATTGCCGGTCACGTTGACCGGTTGTTCGGTCTGTCGCAGAAAGAACGCCTCGGCCTCCGGTACCAACCAGGTGTTATCACTGACGACCAGGTCACCGGTCCGGCGGAAACGCTCTTCAAGGATGGTTTGGGCCGGCAGCGATTCAAACAGGTTGTTGTGGATCACCACGCCGCTGACCTCGCGGGTGTAAACGTCGATGCCGCGGTTGTCCTGGACCAGCACGTTATCGCTGTGAGCGATGAGCAGGTCAACGAACTCGCTGCGGTCGAAACCGCTGACTTCGGCATTGCTGACATTGGCCAGGATGATTTGCCCGGCCTCGCTGTCGATGCTCGGAGCCGAGATATCGCGCAGATAGACCAGGGGCCGGCCGGCAGTGGTGTTGTCGATGACCTGATGCAGGAACTGGTCGGACTCGTCGGCCGGCAGGCGCAGCAGATTCAATCCGTGTTCGAATTGATTGTGGCTGATGATGAGGTCATGGGCGTGCGTTAGTATGAGGTCGGAGCCGTTGCCGGTAAACAGGTTGCCCTCGAATACACTGTCTTCGGCACTAAACAGTATCGCGCGGCCTTCGTTGTTTTCGAACAGGTTATCAGAGACCAAGGCATTCGAGATGATCGGCGGTGATGACGGCGGAACGAAAGTTCTGATACCGTCGTCGTTGGCCCGAAAGGTGTTGTCAAGGATCTCCGGACTGCCACCAGTGCTGGTAATGCCACGCATGCTGCCTTCGATCAGGTTGCTGGAGATGATCGCATCCCCACCGCCGCGAATCCCGCTATGCAGGTTGTCGCGGATGGTGTTGCTGTGTATCAGCATGTCAGAGCCATAGGCGGCCACGCCACCGGATTCCACGGGATTGACGATCCCGTTGTTCTCGATCAAGTTGTTGAGAATGGACACCCCGGAGGTACTGGACTGAACCTGAATGCCGAAATGTTCGAAATTGCGCACCGTCAGGCCCTCGATGCGCACATCGTTGGCCTGGAAGATGCGAATGCCGGTGTTCTGGCCGTCCAGCTCGCTGCCGTCGAGCACCGGGCTGACTCCGGCGACAGCCGCCAGTGTTATGCCCGACCGGTCAATATCCACGGTCTCTTGGTAAATTCCATCGGCCAGACAGATTGTGCTGCCGACTTCAGCCGATGCCACAGCGTCATTGATGGAATCCTTTGGCGTGAGCGAGGTATCGCAGGACTGCGGCCAACTGGCAGCAATTGTCCAGTGAAGGTCCGGGGAGAGTCCCTGATTCTCAGTCAACACCAGTTCTCCTTCGGTGACGGACCAATGAGGAACGCTGGCTTCGGGCGTCACGGTCACCGTCAGAGTGACCGTCTCATTGAGGTCACCACTGAAGCTGAAGGTTGACGGGTTCACCGATACACTTAAATCATTATGGCGGCTGAAGCCCTCTGCACTCCAGGTGGTGGGTACATCATTCGTATTGCGTACGATGCGGGTAAAGGTACAGTCTGGACTGCAGTCGACGTCGCGCAGGGCGGGCAGATTCAGTGTGCGTGTATCGCCTCCTGTCTCGGGGTTAGCGGCCAAGAAGGTGGCATGGGATTCCTCCATCACCAGCCCGGCCAGCGCGGCGCGGGCCAGCTCAACTCGGCCGCTACCTACGCCATCGACGTCCCAGACAGTGGCTCCATCCCAAAAGAATCCAGTACGTTCGGCGGTCATGCGCAGGGCGGACTGCACCTCCATCACCGTCCAATCAGGACGTGCCTGACGGACCAGCGTGGCAGCGCCGGCAACATGTGGGCTGGCCATCGACGTGCCCGTCTTGAAGCCGTATGCCGGTTCGATAACGAAGTCGAACTGAATTTCATTGTCGTGAGTCTCCAACCAGTTCGAAATCTCCTGACCGGCTTCCTGGCTGACTGCAAATGCCTCGATGCCTGAGGGTTGGTGCCGTGTTAATAAGGAGCCGGTGGCGGGCGGCCAGTTGGAAAGAATGATGAAGTCAGCCCCAGCCTCGTAGGCATGGACAATTTTGTCCAGGTCTGGACAACCACCGCGCCGCGCGAAAGCCGCGGCCCCGGCGAAAAAGTTTTCCGGGAATCCGTTACAGCCCTCTGCTGCCGGATCCTGCGCACTGTCCCGTCGTAAAGCACGATGGTCGAAACCTGGCGTTTTCAGACGCGTGTGAGATCCAGGATTCAGCTCAATGTCCTGTGTTGCTGGTGGAGATTGTCCTGGGCCGGACGCTGACATGCGATATTGCGTGTCGGCTGCCCATATTTGGAAGCCTGGGGCGATCATGTCAGGTTTCTGGATGTGCTCGTGCGGCGGCAAGGTGGGTCCTCGCGAGCTGCTTTCTACAATCTGGTCACCCTGACGTGGTGTTCCATTAGTGTTTACATCATGGGTGGAATTGGCCACTGTGGCCACCCAGAGGCCAAGGTGGCTGACGGTGGAGGGATCAGGGCCGTCATTGCCGGCGGCAGCGGCAACAAATGTGCCGCCATCGACCAGGTCCAGTTTGATGCGGTCCCCATCGGACCACGGATTCTTGCCACCACCGATCGAGAAGTTGGCAACATCGACATCACCATGCAAGAGCACGCTCTGCAGCCCGGCCACTATATCCGCCCCGGGACATTGACTGCCTGGGCAGACTTTGTAGGAGCGCACATGCGCGCATGGGGCCACACCGGAGATTTCATTGAAGCTGCCGGGGACCTCTAATGGCGGCAAGGCTGTGGCTTCGTTCAGGTGACTGCCCACGGCAGTGGCCGCGACGTGAATGCCATGGCCGTTCACATCTTCCGGCAAATCGCCGTCGCACATCCCGCCAGGTCCGGAAGCCGAGGCACAGTCCAGCGCGCTGAGCAGCTTGTCGGGTGTGTCGCCCTTCCCATGGCCACAGATTGGATCATTGGCCAGGGTGTCGTGCCGGTCGGGAAAAAATGCCGGAGTCAAGTATGGCCACGACCATTCCCTCGCCACGCAACTCGGCACCTCCGGGCACGGCCACGCCGGACCACATGGCATCGGCGCCGATGAAAACAGGACCGCGATGAGTCTGGATCTCCTCGACGCGTTCGCGCTCGACTGCTACCACGTTGGGCAGGGTTCGCAATCGGTCAGCCTCCTCGGGAGTCAGACGCACGGCCAATCCGCTGTAGCTGACCATGAAATGGTGGCTGGGCACAAGATCACGACCCAGGGTTCGAGCAGCTAGGCTGACGGCCATTTCCTGTTCAA